>JBKOWC010000291.1:0-9278 GCA_046724215.1 Pseudomonadota bacterium
TTCTCCAGCAGCTTCTGCGCTGTGCGCTCGAGGATCGCGCGCTTGCTGCGCAGGATGCCGACGGCCTTCTCGAAGGCCTGCTGGACGATGGCGCGCACCGCTGTGTCGATCTCGCGCGCCGTCTCTTCGCTGTACTTGCGCTCCTGGCCGTAGGACGCCGGCGGCGTGCCGAGGAAGGCCGGCGGCGCCTCCTCGAACGTGACCTGCCCGAGCTTCTCCACCATGCCGAAGCGCGTGACCATGCTGCGGGCGATGTCCGTCACCTTCGCAAGGTCGTCCGAGGCGCCGGTCGAGAGATGGCCGAACACCACGACCTCGGCAGCCCGGCCGCCCAGGAGGACGGCCATGCGGTTCTCCAATTCCTCCCGCGTCATGAGATAGCGGTCCTCGGTCGGCCGCTGGATCGTGTAGCCGAGCGAGCCGATGCCGCGCGGGATGATGGAGACCTTGTGCACCTTGTCGGTTCCCGGCAGCGACAGCGCGACGAGCGCATGGCCCATCTCGTGATAGGCGACGATCTTGCGCTCCTGGGGATTGAGCAGGCGGTTGCGCTTTTCGAGGCCGGCGACGATGCGTTCGATGGCCGCGGTGAAGTCCTGCATGGCGACGGCATCGGCGGCTCGCCGCGTCGCGAACAACGCGGCCTCGTTGACGAGGTTGGCGAGATCGGCGCCGCTGAAGCCGGCCGTCAACGCCGCGATCTGGTCTGGATCCACATCGGTCGCGAGCTTGGCCTTGCGCAGGTGCACCCTCAGGATGTCGATGCGGCCCTTGCGGTCGGGCTTGTCGACCAGCACCTGCCGGTCGAAGCGGCCGGCCCGCAGCAGGGCGGGATCGAGAATCTCCGGCCGGTTCGTCGCGCCCAGCAGCACGAGGCCCTCGCGCGGATCGAAGCCATCGAGCTCGGCGAGCAGCTGGTTGAGCGTCTGCTCCTTCTCGTCGTGGCCGCCGCCCCACGGGAAAGCGCCACGCGCCCGTCCCAGCGCATCCAATTCGTCGATGAAGATGATGGCCGGCGCTTTCGCCCGCGCCTGCTCGAAGAGGTCGCGCACGCGCGCCGCCCCCACGCCGACGAACATCTCCACGAACTCGGCGCCGCTGATCGAAAAGAACGGCACGCCGGCTTCGCCCGCCACCGCGCGGGCGAGCAGCGTCTTGCCGGTGCCGGGCGGGCCGACCAGCAGCACGCCCTTGGGCATGCGGCCGCCGAGCCGGCCGTACTTCTGCGGATCCTTCAGGAAGGCCACGATCTCCTCGAGCTCGGCCTTGGCCTCGTCGACGCCGGCGACGTCGGCGAACGTCACTTTGGTGTCGTGCTCGACATAGATCTTGGCCTTGCTCTTGCCGACCGTCATGAAGCCGCCGCCGAGCCCCTTGTCGGCGAAGCGCCGGATGACGAACATCCAGAGGCCGAAGAAGACGATCGCCGGCAGGACCCAGGAAAGAATATCGCGCAGGAAGGTGTTCTCGACGGCGCCCGAGTACTTGACGCCATACTTGTCGAGATCGGCCGCCAGGCCCGGCTCGACACGCGTCGTGATGAATTCGCTGGCCCCGCTGGGCTGCGGCTTCTTCAGCCGGCCGCTGATGTACTGCGTGCCCACGACGATGTCGTCGAGTTGGCCGTCCTTCAGATAGGTCTGGAACTGGCTGTAGGGGATCGGCTCCACCTGCCGGTACTGCGTCCACAGGTCGTGCAGCACCATCACCGCGACCACGGCCGCGATCACGTACCAGATGTGAAACTGCACCTTCTTGTCCATCATGCCCTCCTCGACGGCCCGCCGGGCAGGCGTTTGGTAGACCCCCGGTACGCGTGTCATGAATACGGGGATCAGGGCCACCCCGGCTTGCGCCACGTCAACGCGACAAGGGCTATTTAGGGGGCGGCGGGCAAAACGCCAACCGCCGGGGTCGCCGCCGGGTCAGCTGCCCTTCTCGATGCGGACGTCGATGGTTTGTTGGGCACCGCCGCGCAGGATGGTGAGACTGACCGTCTGACCGATCGACATCAGGCCGACGCGATTGCGCAGGTCCGACGAGCCATGCACCGGAGTGCCGTTGACGCCAACGATGACATCGCCCGGCTTGATGCCGGCCCGCTTGGCCGGTGACTGCGGATCGACCTTGCTGACGATGGCGCCTTCGTTCACGTCGACGTGCATCGCCTCGGCGATGTCGGGCGTCAGGTCCTGGAGCGTCACGCCGATGCGGCCGCGCTTGACCTCGCCATGCGCCACGAGCTGATCCATGACGCTGCGCGCCATGTTGATCGGCACCGCGAAGCCGATGCCGACATTGCCGCCGCTCGGGCCGACGATCGCCGTGTTGATGCCGATGAGTTCGCCGCGCAGGTTGATGAGCGCGCCGCCGGAATTGCCGGGGTTGATGGCCGCGTCGGTCTGGATGAAGTTCTCGTAGTGCTCGATGTCGAGGCCGGAGCGACCGAGCGCGCTGACGATTCCGGAGGTCACGGTCTGGCCGAGGCCAAAGGGATTGCCGATGGCGACGACGAAGTCGCCGACTTCCAGCCGATCCGAGTCGCCGATCGTGATGGCCGTCAGGTTGCTGGGATCGATCTTGAGGATAGCGACGTCGGTGTCGGGATCCGCCCCGATCAGCTTGGCGTCGAAGTGCCTGTTGTCCTTGAGCGTCACGACGATGTGGTCGGCGTGCTCGATGACGTGATTGTTGGTGATGACGTAGCCGGCCTGCGCGTCGACGATCACGCCCGAGCCGGCCGCCTGCACCTCGCGCTTGATCGGCCCTTCCGGGATGTTGAAGAAGCGGCGGAAGAGCGGATCCTTGAGCAGTGGATTGTCAACCTCCTCGGTTCCCTTGACGGCGATGTTCACGACGGCCGGCGTCACCTGCTTGAGCAGGGGCGCCAGGCTCGGCGTCTGGCCATCCATGCCGACGAGCGGCGTACCGGCGCCCGACGGCAACGGCACGGCGATCAACAAACCGATGGCGAAGACGAGGACGAGCCGAAGCGGGCGGATCATGACGACGTTCCTTCCCGATGGGTCGATGGCGCAGATAATGCGGCGCGGTGTGTCCGTCCACAAGCGGCAAACCGCGCCCTTCCGGGCGATGATGTCCGGTGGGCGATGAATGTCGGGGGCCCGCAGCGACGCGAGCGCTAGAGAAACGGAAGTCTTGTGCCGGGTGTTCCTAAGGCGCCGACAGGCGCCATCAGGCGCCGCCTTGCGGTTTCAGCTGTACCTTGACCGCCTTGAGGTCGAACTGCTTGATCTCGAACGGCGCCTCGCCCACCAGGTTCCCCGATCGGGCAACGACGACGTATTTGCCCTCGCCCATCATCAACTGCGGATTTGCCGTCTTGTCCGTCACGATGGCCGTGCGCTTTGCCGTCGCATCCTTCGGCGCCCTTGCGATGCTCCACTCGATATTGCTCTTGAGCGGTCGGCCCTTCCCATCGACGGCCGACAGCTGGACTTTGCCGGCATAGGCCACGACCGTGTACTTGTAGAGAATCCCGAGCTTCACCTCGGCGACGATTTCGGCGTCGATGCCCTGGTAATTGCTGTGGACGAAGTAGTAGCCCGGCGCCAGCACGAGCTGCGGCGACGGATCCACCAGTTCGGTCACCTTCCGCTTATCGTCGACGCCTTCCTTGCTATAGAGATACACCTGCCAGCGCACCGGATCCTTGATCGGCTTCCCCTTCCGATCGGGAATCATCGCCAGTCGCATGAAGCCGCCGTTGAGCACGACGCCCTGCTTGCCGGCCTCGCTGATGGGGATATCCCTGGATGCGGTCACGAATCCGAGCGTCGCCGTGGCGCGGTACTTGCCGGGGAGCAGCAGCAGCGCGGGGGATGCCTTGGTCAGCGTCTGCGCCGGGGTGCCGGACTTGTCGAGCGGCGCGATCGACCACTGGACGTCGCCCTTGAGGGGAGGTGCGCCCTCCATGATCCGCGCCTCGAACGTGACCTTCACCGGGTCCGCGGCAGACGCCAGCGGCGCTCCGACCGCAACGGACAGCAGGCACAGCAGGGCGAACGAGAGTATCGGCTGAAAGAGGCGCACTTTGATCCCCCGAGGTCAGTTACGAAAGGGCGGCCACGCTACTTGATTCGACTCGCGCAGCACAAGGACGCGTTGCCGGGCTCATTGCCCGGCGGCGGATTGTGGTGCCAGGGTCGGCCGTGATGTCGTTGCCGCGCGGAATCCGGCGCGGCATCCGAGCCAGTGGTCGAGGAAGCCGTCAAGCCACGCCGCCAGCGGCGCATCGTGGCGCAGGAACCCCGCTTCCTGCATCTCGCGCGACTGCGCTCCCGGCCGCGCCAGCTGCTCCGGCACCGTATCGAGCCAGGCGCGCGCATCGGTCGGTCGCACTTCCGGATGGAACTGCAGGCCGTAGGCCGCCTCGCCGTAGCGGAAGGCCTGGTTCGGAAAGGCTTCGCCCGCGGCCAGGAGTTCGGCGCCGTCGGGCACCGTGAAACCTTCCTGATGCCAGTGATAGACGTGCAGATCGTCGCCGAAGAGAGCGCGTCCGGGCGCCGTCGGACGCACCGGAAAATAGCCGATCTCGTTGACCCCCCGCGGGTGCCGGGCGACCGTGGCGCCGAGCGCGCGCGCCAGCAGCTGCCCGCCCAGGCAGATGCCGAGGTAGCGGCCGCCGCCACTTACATAATCGCCGATCCAATCGAGCTCGTGCTGGATGTAGGGCGTCGTCGGCCCGTCGTTGGCGCTCTGCCCGCCGCCGAACACGACGGCGCCGGCATAGTCGCCGGTCTTCTCCGGCAGACGCTGGCCTTGCGCGGGACAGCACCATTCCACGGCGTAGCCTTTCGCCTGCAGCATGGGCGCGACGCGGCTCTCGCGCCAGGCGCTGTGACTGACCAACAGAATGGTTTCCGCCACCGAGGATTTTCCCCTTCGAATCGTGACGGCATGTTTCTCCCGGGATTCACGGCCGTCAATTCGAGATGTTAGTTGACGAATGGTAAACAACTGGCAAACGGCCGGCCCGGAGGCTTCCCTGCATCACGGCTGCCGGTTCGACCGCAGGAATGCCTGCATATGATAGGCGGACTGGGCGGGGCCGTAGGTGAACGCACGGCCGACCGGGCAGGCGCGGCGGGCGAGGCAGCTGCCGGCCATGCAGGCGGCGCCGGCCCGGCCGTCGATATGGCCGACGCAGGCCGGCACGTCGTAGCCCTGCGCGCTGAAGGCGCCGACCGGGCAGGCCGTCAGGCAGGGCTTCTCGCGGCAGCTGTCGCAGGGGCTGGGTCGGGCATCGCGGGGCAGCAGGTCGAGCGGCTCGGCAAAGGCCAGCGCGCCGCGATAGGCGTGCCAGAGTCCATAGTCCGGATGGATGAGGATGCCGAGCGGCGACGTCGCCACCGGTTCGGCGCGCATGGCCCAGCGCTGGAACGGCAGATAAGGCGGTCCCCCGAAGGGGTAGAGTGCCGTCGCCCCGACGGCACCGGCGATGCCGTCGAGGACGCGACGCGTCCAGCGGTCGAGGGCATTCGGCGCGCCGTCGTGCAGCTCGGGCGAGGTCGCGAAGGCATCCCACATCGCCCCGCCGACATTGCCGACGAGCAAGACCGTGCTCGTCGGCCGGCCGTCTGAGCCGGCAGGCACCGCGTCGGCCGCCTCGGCGTGGAACCCGCCGCGCATCGCAAGACCGGCCGCGGCGACCCGGCGCTCGATGTCGGTCAGGCGCATCCTTGCCGCCACTACTTGCGCCGCGGCGCCGGCGTGAGCCCGGTGAGCAGCCGCCGCACGCCCTCCCAGGCAGCGCCCATCGCCGCCCGCAGCGCGACGCCGTCGGCAGCTGCCACGCGCAGCCAGGCGCCGCAGCCGGACGGCAGCGCTGAGGCGCCTGCATAGGTCCTGCCGAGGCCGGCGACCGCTTCCCGGAGCGCACCGACGATGGCCGGCGCCGGCAGCCGCCGATGCAGGACGAAGAAGCTGCCCTGGGCGGTGAAGGCCCCGGTGATGCCGGGGGTGGCCGCCTGCACGGCGCCGCCGGTGACGCGGAACCGGTCCCGCGCCAGGGTCGCCCCAGTCAGGTCTTCGACCGTGAGCGTGCCGCGGTACCAATCGAACGCCGCGCCCCCGCCCTGGGGGTCGTGGCCGATGAAGCTGTCGGACAGCAGGACGGTCGCCGTTTCATCGGCGCGCACGCGGACGTCGCTGGCGAAGCGCGCATGCGGAAACAGGATGAAGGGATCGGGCAGGAATTCGACGAAGGCGTCGGGCGCCGCGCCGATCGACACCTGCTGCGATGCCGGCCCCCGGTCCATGCCGTGCACGATCGTGGCCGCCTGGGTCGTCACCTGTGCGGCCGCTCCTGGGCCCGCGGCGATGCGCTCGACGAGCCGGTCCTCCTGAAAGATGCCGCCGGCGCAGGACTGCAGATAGAGCGTGGCCATGCCGGGCGGGTCGCCGGCGAACGTCAGGGGCCGGCAGACATGGTAGGGATAGCTGACGTACTGCCGGCGGATGTAGGTGCGGCCCGAGGGCGCACGCGCGAAGTCGACCTCGGCGCGGCCGCGCCGGTCGCTGTCACTATCGACCGCCGGCGCCTGACCAGCATTCGCAGCCCTGAGCAGCATCGCCGCCGCGTTGTTCCTATTGCTGCAAGACCACCCAGCGTCCTTCGACGGGCTCAGGATGAGGGGCAATCTTGGTGGCACAAAGAAAAGTCCTCATCCTGAGCCTGTCGAAGGACGCACATCGGCAGTCCGAGTCTCCGGCACGTTGTCGGAGATAAACCCGGGACCAGTGCAGAGTGTCACGTCGAACGCATCCCTGCTCTAGGAATCGAACAGCACGTCGCGCGACAGCTGCTCCACGACCGCGTCGACGCCGGCGCCGGTGGCGCAATTCGTCAGCAGGATCGGCTTGCCGCCGCGCGCCTCCCCCGCCTCCGCCGTCATGCGATCGAGATCCACGCGCACATAGGGCGCCAGATCGACCTTGTTGATGACCAGGAGGTCGCACAGCAGGACCCCGGGTCCGCGCTTGCGCGGGATGTCGTCGCCGCCGGCTACGTCGATGACGAAGAGCCAATAGTCGACCAGGTCGAGCGAAAAGGTCGAGGCGAGATTGTCGCCGCCGCTCTCGATGAGGATGAGGTCGAGCGGCTTGAAGCGATCGTCGAGGAGGTCGGCTGCCTGGATGTTGAGCGTCGGGTCTTCGCGGATCGCCGTGTGCGGACAGGCCCCGGTCTCCACCGCCATCACCCGCTCGGGCGCGATCAGGCCGCTCCGCCGGATCCGCTCGGCATCCTCCTTGGTGACGAGATCGTTGGTCACGACGGCGATGCTGGTGCCGCGCGCGATGAAGCGGGGGATCAGCTGCTCCAGCAGCGCCGTCTTGCCGGAGCCGACCGGCCCGCCGACGCCGACGCGGGCGGCGCCGGGATGGGCTCTCCGGGAATCGATGGTTCGGGCGGCGGATACAGGAGTCGTGATGCTCATCGGGCGGAACCCTGCATTCGAGTCAATTGGCGAAGAGGCGGGCGGTCTGCGTCTCGTGCCGCATGGCCGCGATGTCCGTCGTCGGCGCAAAGACGCTGGCGTCGTCGATGCCGAGGACGGGCTCGGCCATCAGCTCAGCAATGACGCCACGCGTCGCCGTCAGGATCCGTTGCGCGTCGACGTGGCTGATGACGCTGAGCCGCAGCGCCGCGCTGACGATGCCGACCGACAGGGCATGCGCGGAAACCGCCGCAGCCGCCGCTTCGTCCAGCCGGACTCCGGCCCAGACCAACCCTTGCACCACGGCCAAATGCCCGGGGGCGTGCCCGTCGCGCACGTGCTGGCGGTAGGCCGCGGCGCCGGGCGTCCCGAGCCTTTCGTGGATGTTGAGAAGGGCGCCGCCGGCCCGCGCGGCGCCTTCGCGCAGCTCGCGCGGCAGCGTCATGGCGGCGAGCGCCCGGTCGATCGACACGACCCGGTCCAGCGCCCCACTGGCCCGATGCGCGGCGGTCAGGAACGGCCGGTCGCAGGTCGCCCAGCGGTGGCGGAGCTGGCCCTCGAGAAAGCGGCCGACGTCATCGGCGCCGGCCACCTGGCCATCGGCGCAAAGCGCCTCGAGGCCCCAGGAGAAGGCCGCGGCGCCGCTGGGAAAGAAGCTGTCGCCGTGCTGCAGGGCGAGCAGCAACGCCGCGTCATCCATCGGCGTCGGCGCGCCGCACGCGCCCGTCGGCCAGCAGATGCTCGAGCCGCGCGAGGTAGGCCTGCTCCGGCCCGTGCAGGGCAATGCGCAGCGTCGTGCCGTCGAAGCGCACCGGCCAATGCATGTTGCCGGCAAAATAACCCAGCTCCAGCGCGGCGCCGGCGTCGCGCGGCACCAGCGGCAGCCATTGCTCTTCGCGCAGCCGCACGACGATCGCCCGGTCGGCGCTCAGATGCAGGACGGCGCCGTTTTCCAGATGCTCGGACCGCGCCAGCATGATCGCGCACTCGGTGCCGCGGTCGGTGCTGACGTGGAGGCGGTGGCGCCGCGTGTCCTCGCCGGCGAGCACCACATACTCGATCCGGCCGGCGTGATCGAGCGCGTGCAGCCGCTCCGCCATAGCCGGCTCGCTCGCCTGGCCGAGGATGCGGTCGAGCTTCAGCATCGGTGCCGCGTCCGCCGGTGCAAAACAACCCCATGCATCAAAAAATAGTCCTTGATTCTCAATGGTCCCCTCGTGACGGTCGAGGCCTTTCTTGATCGCCCGCCGGACCAGCGGATGCCATTTGTGTGCATCGCGTTATCCTGTAATAGTTCGCGCATGACTTCAACCGCTCGCCCGTCCGATCTGACCTCTGCTGACGGTAGTGGTAATTAAATCAAAGCCCTATGGCGTAACCTTGAGTGATTACCCGAATCTGGCGCAGATCGCCGCCGCCCATGCCGACCTGGGGCGGCTGATCATCGAAACGCCGGTCCATGCCTGGCGCGGGCCGGAGATCGCCGCGGCCGCCGGCGACACCACGAACGTCGTCCTCAAGCTCGAGCTGTTCCAGTACACCGGCAGCTTCAAGCCGCGCGGCGCCCTCACCAACATGCTGAACCTGTCGGCGGACGCGCTCGCCCGCGGCGTCACCGCCGTCAGCGCCGGCAACCACGCGATCGCCGTCGCCTACGCGGCCAAGACGCTCAGCACTACCGCCAAGGTGGTGATGATGAAGACCGCCAACCCCTTCCGCGTCGAGCGCTGCCGCAGCTACGGCGCCGAGGTGGTGCTCGCCGACGACGTGCATGCCGCCTTCGATACCGTGCGCCGCATCGAGCGGGAGGAAGGCCGC
>JBKOWC010000022.1:0-12170 GCA_046724215.1 Pseudomonadota bacterium
CAGGCGGTACTCGTCGCGGTCGTACATCGCGTAGAGCCGCCGGCTGTGGGCGTCGCGCTCCGCCGGCGGAATGCTGGCGACGGCCGGCGCATCGATCTCGTCGTCGCGGTAGAGATCCCAGAACGGGCGCGGCGCCAGATAGGGATCGTGCGGATGCATGAACGAGACCGTCAGCATGAACGGCCGCTCGTCGTTGCCGCGCGCCGTGTCGTACAGCCAGCGCACGGCCTGGAAGCAGGCCTCCGCGTCGTAGTCCATGGCGAGCGAGCGCTCGCACCGTCCGGCCTCGACGACGCTCAGCATGTTGTGGAACCAGGGATGCAGCCTGTCCGGCTCGTCCCAGGTCGGCGTCCAGCCGAAATCAGACGGCGACAGGTCGGTGGTGGTGCGCTCCTCGTGGCCGTGCAGCTGGTCGGCGCCGGTGTAGTCCATCTTGCCGGACAGGCAGGTGCGGTAGCCGAGCGCGCGCAGATAGTGGACCAGAGTCGGTACGCCCGCCGGAAGCTCCGCCGCATTGTCGTAGGCGCCGATGCGGCTAGCGAGGCGGCCCGTCTGCATGGCGAAGCGCGACGGCGAGCAGAGCGGCGAATTGCAATAGGCATTCTCGAAGAGGACGCCGCGATCGGCCAACGCCTGCAGGTTCGGCGCCCGCACCACCGGATGGTCGTAGCAGGGCAGCGACAGCGCCGACATCTGGTCGAACATGACGAAGAGGAAGTTCGGCCGCCGTCCCATGGCAGTTCAGCGGGAACCGGACCCGTCGCGCGGCGGTTCGGCCCGATAGGGAAGGCGGGCGCGCCGGTCGGTATCGTAGAGCTCGCTGCTGTAATTGCGGTTGTACTGCTTCGAAGCGTCCTGCTGCGGCTGGTAGTCCCAGGGATGGATGCGGCCTTTGAGCAGCGCGTCCTGGACGAAGATGCGCTGGCGCTGGCTCGCAACTACCTGCTCGCGAATTGCGGCGCTGTTCCACCTGGTCGCTGCCTCCTGTGCGAACGCCGCCGCCAGCGCCGCGTGGGCCGGCTCGGCCGCCAGGTTCCGCAACTCGTGCGGATCGGCGACGAAGTCGAAGAGCTGCGGCGGATCGCCTTCGCAGCAGACGTATTTGTGGCGCCCGCGGCGGATCATGAACAGCGGCTGGAAGGTGCCCTCGCCCATGTACTCGCCATAGGCCGTATCGGGATCGGCGACAGAACTGCCGCTCGCCAGCGGCAGAAGGCTGCGGCCATCGATGGGCACGGCGGGATCGGCCGTCTTCCCGTCGCCGGCAAGCTCGACGAACGTCGGCAGCAGGTCGACGAGCGAGACGTTCTGTGGCACGCGCCGGGGGCCGAACAGGCGCGGCGCGTGCAGAATCAGCGGCACGCGCGCCGAGCGCTCGAAGAAGGTCATCTTGTACCAGAGCCCGCGCTCGCCGAGCATGTCGCCGTGATCGGCCGTGCCGACGACGACCGTGTCGTCGGCAAGCCCAGTCGCCGCGAGCGCCGCGACGAGCTCGCCGAACTTGCGGTCGACGTAGGTGATCATCGCGTAATAGGCGTGCCGCGCGTTGCGCACATGCTCGTCGGTCACGCGGTATTCGTCGCGGTCATAGAGGTCGTAGAGGCGGCGGCTGAGCGGGTCGCGCTTGTCGGGCGGGATATATGGCACAACCGGCATGTCGATCGCGTCGTGGTCGTAGCGGTCCCAGTCCTTGCGCAAGGCCAGGAACGGGTCGTGCGGATGCATGAAGGAGACGGCGAGCGCGAACGGCCGCTCGTCGTTCCCGCGCGCGGCATCGTAGAGCCAGCGGACGGCTTGGTAGCCGACCTCCTGGTCGTAGTCCATTTCCAGCGAGCGCTCGTAGGGACCGGCCTCCGTGACGCTCAGCATGTTGTGGAACCACCAGTGGATCTTCTCCGGCTGGTCCCAGGTGGGCGTCCAGCCGAAGTCGCCGGGATACATGTCGGTGGTCACGCGCTCCTCGAAGCCGTGCAACTGATCCGGACCGACGAAATGCATCTTGCCGGAGAGGCAGGTGCGATAGCCGAGCGCGCGCAGGTAGTGCGCAAAGGTCGGAACGGTCGAGGGAAACTCGGCGGCGTTGTCGTAGGCGCCGATGCGGCTCGGCAGCTGGCCGGCCATCAACGAGAAGCGCGCCGGCGCGCAGAGCGGCGCGTTGCAGTACGCGCTGTCGAAGACGACGCCCGCATCGGCGAGCCGCTGCAGGTTGGGCGCCTGCACTAGCGGATGGCCGTAGGCGGGCAGCGACTGGGGCGACATCTGGTCGAACATGACGAGGAGGATGTTCGGCCGTTTGCCGGCCTTGGCGGCGTTCATGCGATCGGAATCCTTGTGCAGCGGACTGCAGAGCCTAGCGACCGCGCGGAAGCGCGATTGTTGCGGCCACGGCCGAACCTGTCGCCGCGCCGACAGCCAGAGGTTTCACAGGCGGGCCAGCCTCTCGGTGAGGAGCGCGAAGAAGCCGTCGGCGTCGGCGGCATGCAGGACCGTGCAGTTCGGCCGGTGCCCATCGTGCAGGCGCCGGTCGATGAGCGTCATGCCCATGGTGAGTTCTGAATGGATGTCGACTTGGACATGCGCCTGCATCCCCTCGAACAACGCCGGCCGCAGCAGATGAGCGATGACGCAGGGGTCGTGCAGCGGCCCCAGATGCCCCTCCCCCTCGGCCGCAGCCCGGCCGTTGAAGAACTCGATGATACCGGTGACCGCCCGGCTTACCGGCGAGCCGATGGCCCGGATGCGGGCGAGGCGCTCCGGGGTCGTCAGCACCTGCCGCGTCACGTCGAGCGGGATGAGCGTTACCGGGGTGCCGGCGGTCAGCACGACGTAGGCGGCCTGCGGGTCGCAGTAGATGTTGAACTCCGCCGCCGCCGTGACGTTGCCGCCGCTCGCCTCGGCGCCGCCCATAACGACGATCTCGCGCACGCGCGGCACGATCCGCGGCTCCTTGACGAAGGCCATGGCGATGTTCGTGAGCGGACCGAGTGCGCAGAGGGTGATGTCGCCGTCGAGCGATGCCATCACGGTATCGATCAGCCAGTCCACGGCATGCTGGCCCTGCAGCGCCATGGTGGGCGGCGGGAGGTCGGCGCCATCGAGACCGGTCTCGCCATGGACGAGCTCGGCCGTGACCAGCGGGCGCACCATCGGCCGCGTGCAGCCGGCGAAGACCTTGGCATCGCGCCGGTTCGCCAGTTCGCACAGCCGGCGCGCATTGGCCTCGGTGAGGGCCAGCGGCACGTTGCCAGCAACCGCCGTGAGACCGAGCACCTCCAGTTCCGGCGAGGCAAACGCCAGCAGGATGGCGACGGCGTCGTCCAGACCGGGATCGGTGTCGATGATGATGCGGCGCGGGGTCATGCGGTCCGGTATCGTTATGGCTGGACTTTAGGCGGCGGCAACGGCGATGGTCCAGCCCGGATCGGCGACCACCGGGACTTCAGACAGTGAGAGCGATCATGAGCGGAATCCAGATCGAGAAGCGCGAGGCGATTGTCGAAATCACGCTGGACCGGCCCAAGGCCAATGCGATCGACGCGACGACGAGCCGGGCGCTCGGCGCCGCCTTCGTCGCCTTTCGCGATGATCCAGATCTCCGGGTAGCGATCGTCACCGGGGCCGGAGACAGGTTCTTCTCGGCCGGCTGGGACCTGAAGGCGGCCGCGGCGGGCGATGACACGAACTATGGCCCCGGCGGCTTCGCGGGTTTGACCGAGCTGTTCGATCTCGACAAGCCGGTGATCGCGGCTGTGAACGGGCTTTGCGCTGGCGGCGGCTTCGAGCTGGCGCTCGCCGCGGATCTCATCGTCGCCGCCGCGCATGCGGAATTCCTGCTGCCGGAGATCAGGGTCGGCATCATTCCGGATTCCGGCGGCGTGCTGCGCCTGCCGCAGCGTCTGCCGCGGGCTGTGGCGCTGGAGATGATGATGATGGGATCGCGCCTGGCGGCGGCCGACGCCCTGCGCTTCGGCCTCGTCAATCGCGTCGTGGCGCAAGCCGATCTGCTGGCGACGGCGCGCGCGCTCGCCGCGGACCTCGCCGGCATGGCGCCGCTGGCGCTGCGCGCCATCAAGGCCGTCGTCAATGCGACAGAAGCGGTATCCGTCGCCGATGGTTTCGCGCTCATGCGCGGCGGCGCGATCCCGATCTATCAGCATATGCTAGCATCGGATGACGCGCGCGAGGGGCCGCGGGCTTTCGCCGAAAAGCGCGCGCCCATCTGGCGGAATCGCTGACGCCTCGACCACCGTCAAGCCGCATTGCGTTTGCAGTCGAAATCGGCATAGTCAGCCGGGAGCACGCCCTTCAACCCAGCCGGTGAGGTGCGGCCGTTGGCAAACGGGCCGACATTGGCGGATGCTGTCCGCCACTACAATCAAGGCAATCGCGCGGCGGCCAAGCTCGCCTGCGAACAGATGCTTGCCGAGGGCCGCAGCGACAACGACGCCCGCCTGCTGCTCGCCATCCTGTTGGTCGAAGACGGCGACACCGGGCGCGGCATTGCGCTCCTCCAGCAGATCGTCAGGACGGCGCCGGAGAATGCGCGCGCCCGCCACGCCCTTGCCAAGGCGCTGGCGCGTGCCGGCGAGCCCGCCGCCGCCGCGGCGGAACTGGAGCAGGTGATCGGGCTCGCGCCCACCAATATCGACGCCTATCTCGATCTCGGCGGCCTGCATGTGCGCCAGAACGACCCGGCACGGGCCGAGCGCGTCTTGCGGCGCGCCCTCGCGGTGGCGCCGCGGCATCCGGCAGTGCTGGCGAACCTCGGCGGCGTGCTGGCGAGCCACGGCAATCCCTCCGAAGCCATCGATCTCCTGCGCCGCGTGCTGGCGACGTCCTCGGAAATGCCGGCCGTGCATTACAATCTCGCCATCGCGCTCAAGGCCAGCGGCGATCTCGCCGGCGCGGTCGAGGCGTATCGCGCCGCCGTCGCGCGCAAGCCTGACTATGTCGATGCCTATAACAACCTCGGCAACCTCCTGCTCGACCTCGGCCGCGTCGACGAGGCCGCCCAGGCCTACGAGGCCGGAACGCGCGTGCGCCGACGCCCCGGCCAGTCTCAGACCTCGGGGTCGAACGCGTTTACCAAGACCAACCCGGGCAAGCTGCGCCATGACATCGAGCAGCTGCGCTATCTCCTGGAGCGCGGCCGGATCGACGAGAACAAGCGGACCGTCGTCGCCGACTACGAAGCGGCGCTGGCGGCGTTGCCGGCGAACGCCAACGGCAGCGGGCCGATGGAGATCCCGGACGGATTCCGGCGGCGGCTGGCGCCGAACTACAATCGGCTGCTCTACCGGCCGGACGCACCGGCGTGCGCGGGGAGCGCCGTGAACCGGCAGATCGACGCCGCCGCGATCGAGGCCGACTATGCCCACCATCGCCCCGGCATCACCTTCTTCGACGACTTCCTCGTGCCCGAGGCGCTGGCGACGCTCCGGCGCTTCTGCCTGGAGGCCACGGTGTGGTTCGAGTGCCGCTACGGCAACGGCTACCTGGGCGCATTCTTGGACGACGGCTTCTGCTGTCCGCTGCTGCTGCAAATCGCGGAGGACGTGCGCCGCGCGCTCCCCGGCATCTTCGGTCCGCACACGCTGCGCAAACTGTGGGCCTTCAAGTACGACAGCCGACTGAGCGGCATTGGCGTGCATGCCGACTTTGCCGCCCTAAATGTCAACTTCTGGGTGACGCCGGACGACGCGAACCTCGAAGCCGCCGGCGGCGGCCTCGTCGTCTGGGACAAGGAGGCGCCGCTCGAGTGGGACTTCACCAAGTACAACAACGACCAGCCGGCCATACGGCGCTTCCTCGCCAAGGCCGACGCCCGGGCCGTGAACGTGCCGTACCGGCAGAACCGGGTCGTCATCTTCAATTCCGACCTGTTCCACGAAACGGCGCCGCTGCGCTTCCGCGACGGCTACGAGAACCGGCGGATCAACATCACGATGCTGTACGGCAAGCGCGGCGGATGACCGGCTGCCGCCGCCCGAATTCCGCCACCATCCGCTGATTGAACTTCACGGCGGAAACCGGCATGGTGGCCGGCGGCGCGGGCGTGGATCTGGCACGATGACAACGGACGTGGAACCGGGACTGCGGGAACGGTCGGTGGATCGCCGATGGCTGCTGCAGCTCTTGTGCCTGATCGGCGCCGGCGGCTTCGGCTGCTCCGCGATGTCCGTGGCCGGCGCCCAGGCCGCGAACGAGCCGGAAACCCTCGATTTTCGCATCGGCACCGGTCCCACCAGCAGCGGCTACTTCGTGATCGGCGGCATCATCGCCAACGCCATCAGCAACCCGCCGGGGTCGCGGCCCTGCGACCGGGGCGGCAGCTGTGGCGTGCCGGGCCTGATCGCGACCGCCCAGACGACGCAGGGCTCGGTGCAGAACGTCGACCTGATCGCCGGCAAGGCCCTCGATTCAGGACTCTGTCAGTCCGACGTCGCCTATTGGCGATATACGGGCAGCGGCATGTACAGCGACAGGAAGCCGGTCGACAGCCTGCGCGCGATTGCCAACCTCTATCAGGAAAGCCTGCATGTCATCGTGCGCGCCGACTCCTCGATCGGGTCGATCGCCGACCTGGCCGGCAAACGCGTGGCGATCGGCGAGCGCGGCTCGGGCACGCGCGCGACTGCGACGCTCGTGCTCGACACCTACGGCGTCGGCAGCCGGAAGATCCTCGGCCAGCAGCTGCCGTTGGCGACGGCCGTCGAGGGCCTGCAGCAGGGCGCGATCGACGCGATGTTCGTCGTCGGGGGCGAGCCGATCCCGGCCATCGCCGACCTCGCCGAGGCCGTGGACGTGCGGCTGCTGGCGGTCGACGGAGACAAGGCCGCCGATCTGCGCCGCGAGCATCCGTTCCTCACGATCGATCTCATTCCCGACGGCACCTATCGCCAGAACGGGGCCACCATCACGGTGGGCGTCGGCACCTACTGGCTCGTGCTCGCCGACCTCGACGAAACGCTCACCTACGGAATCACGACCGCCCTGTGGCACAAGTCGACGCGCAAGCTGCTCGACGAAGGCAGCGCGGTCGGCCGTCGCATCCGCATGGAGAACGCCCTCGTCGGCCTGCCGATCCCGCTGCATAGCGGCGCCCAGCGCTACTATGCGGAAATGCGGGCGCAAGGCGTGGCGCCCGCCCAGGGCAGCAACTAGGCCGGGACGGGTATCTCGGGCCAGCCATAGGCGATCTCCGGCACCGCGGCGCCGTCCATATCGACATTGCGGGTGTGGCCGTCGAGCGTCACGCCGGCGAGATTCTCGTAGAAGTGTCGGGCGCGCAGATTGGCGACGAAGACCCAGAGATACAGGCTGCCGGCGCCGGCCGCCACCAGAGTTTCGGCGCAGCGGAGAAACAGGGCGCGTCCGATGCCCCGACGCCAACAGCCGGGATCGATGTTGATGGCGTATATCTCCGCGTCGAACGGCATGCCGCGGTCGCGCGGCGGACCGCCGGCCGTCATGCCGACAATGCGGTCGCGGACCGCGGCGACGAGGACCGGACGATCGGGCGGCCGACCGTCCAGCCCCGCCTGTGCCCACATCTTCGTTCGCTCTTCGACCGTGAGGGATTGCAGAACCGACGCCGGCACGATGCCGTCATAGGCCACCTGCCATGCCTTCGCATGCACCGCCGCGATGCCCGGCGCATCGGCCGCGGATGCCGCCCGGATCACCCACTCTTGCGGATGAGGAAGCAATAGACGTCCCCCTCCTGCTTCGATTCGACCAGCGCATGGCCCGTGGTCTCGCAGAAATGCGCGAAATCCTTGACCGCGCCCGGATCGGTGGCAAGCACCTGCAGCAAATCGCCGGCGGCTACGTCCTTGAGCGCCTTGCGGGCCCGCAGCACGGGCAACGGACATTTGAGGCCCTTGGTGTCGAGCACAGTGATCATCCCGCAAACTCCCGCTCCGGTCGTGTTCGGCCGGCGGATAATGCCGCGGGTCGCGCCGCGTTGGTAGCGGGCGTATCATGCGGCCATGCCGGACAAGCCTACTGTCTTCACGATCGGCCACTCGAACCATCCGCTGGCGAGGTTCATTGAATTGCTGCGCGGCGCCAGCGTCACGGCCGTCGCCGACGTGCGCTCGATCCCCTATTCGCGGCGCTGGCCGCAATTCGGCCGCCCCGCCCTCGAACGGTCGCTCGGCGACGCCGGCATCGCCTATGTCTTCCTCGGCGCCGAACTCGGCGGCAAGCGCGACGACCCCGCTCTCCTCACCGAGGGCCGGCTCGATTACGACCGGGTCGCCGCTACCGCATCCTTCCAGGCCGGCCTCGCCCGCGTCGAAGAGGGAGCGCGGCGCCATCGGATCGCGCTCATGTGCGCCGAGCGGGAGCCGCTCGATTGCCATCGCTTCCTGCTCGTCGCCCGGCGCCTGCATGAGCGCGACGTGCCGGTCGAGCACATCCTTGCCGATGGCAAGCTCGAGCAGCATGACGAAACCGAACGCCGCCTTCTGGCCGCCGTCGGGCTGGCTGACGATCTGTTTTCATCGGTCGTGCCGCGTGATGTCGTTGCCCGCGCCTATGCGCTGCGCAGCGGCAGGCGCCTTGCCGGCCGCCGGTAGCGCCTCGGCGGGCGATCGGCCGAACTACACCGGGTGCAGGTACTGGCGGCGCCGGGACCCGAAGAACAGTTCGAGCAGACGGCGGTTCGTGACATTCGGCGGCGGGCGACGCTCGACCGTGCGACGCGCCAGCGGCGCGGCCATGTCGCCACCGCCCTGCTGATGCAGGTCCCAGTCCGGATCCTTGGCCGCTTCGATCTTGTTGTGCATGGCCTCGTGCAGGGCCCCCGCCGCGAGCGCGTAGGCGACGTTGTCCAGCTCCTTCTCCGACCAGATCGGATTGGCCGCGCGCCCCTCGCGGATCCAGCGGATGATGTCGCCGGCCCAGATCTCGCTCATGGCAGGCGCGTCGGCGATGGTGGCGCCGAGGTGGGTGGGGTCGCCCAGGCTGAGCTGCTGCAGGAAGACGTAGTGCAGGCTGGCGAACTTGGGCTCACGCCGCGTCCGCCCGACGATGAGGCCCTCATGATAGCTGGAAACGAAATAGACCATGCAGTCGGTATCGCGCACGCCCGCGCTCTGCGGCCGGTCGGTCCAGCGCACCGCGCTGCCCTCGGCGGTCCAGCAGGCCCAGCGCATCAGGTTGCGTTGCACCCGCTGCTTCAACTCGAGGTTGACCTTCGGCGCCGGGCGGAACAGCGGCGATGTGGCATGCAGCCAGAGGACGGCCATAGCGGTCCGAACGATAGCAGGGACGGAGCGCGTGCGGGCGATGACCGTCCGCTTTGTTCCGCCACGCCTGACCCAATCCCACGATTCGCGGCGATTTCCAAGGGCCGCACCGGCCGGCGGGCAGGACCGGCCCGCGGAGGCGCGGCCTCCGGTGCATTCCCGTCGCTGCAGCAGCCGCCCATTTGACCCGCCCAGCCATCCGCCCCATAACGCTGGCCGGGGACAGGAAACGCCATGGGTTGGAATCCGTTCGCGACGATCACCGAGACGGTCGACACGTCGCCGAAGATCAGCGACGAGGTGAAGCAGACGACCTGCTACATGTGCGCCTGCCGCTGCGGCATCAACGTGCACTTACGCGACGGCCGCATCCGCTATATCGACGGCAACCGCGCGCATCCCGTCAACAAGGGCGTGCTGTGCGCCAAGGGATCGGCCGGCATCATGAACCACTACTCGCCGGCGCGGCTGTCGACGCCGTTGCGGCGCGTCGGCCCGCGCGGTTCGGGTCAGTTCGAGGCCATCTCCTGGGACGCGGCGCTCGCTACCGCCGTCGACTGGCTCGGTGCCATCCGGCGCACCGACCCGCGCAAGCTCGCCTTCTTCACCGGCCGCGATCAGAGCCAGGCCCTGACCGGCTGGTGGGCGCAGCAGTTCGGCACGCCCAACTATGCCGCCCATGGCGGCTTCTGCTCCGTCAACATGGCGGCGGCGGGCCTCTACACCGTCGGCGGTTCCTTCTGGGAGTTCGGCGAACCGGACTGGGAGCGCACGCGCTATCTCATGATGTTCGGGGTCGCCGAGGACCACGACAGCAACCCGATCAAGATCGGCCTCGGTAAGGTCAAGGGTCGGCCGGATGATGCGCGGGCGAAGTTCGTCTCGGTCAATCCGATCCGCACCGGCTACTCCGCCATCGCCGACGAATGGATCGGCATCCGACCCGGGACCGATGGACTGTTCGTCTTCGCGCTCATCCACGAATTGCTGCGCGCGGACAGGATCGATCTCGATTTCCTCGTCCGCTACACCAATGCGCCCTGGCTGGTGATCCACGCCCCGGGCAGCGACCGCGATGGCCTGATCGCGCGCGACGATGCCGGCCACCCGCTCTGCTGGGACCGGCGCGCCGACGCCATCACGAATGCCCTGCTGCCGGAGATCGTGCCGGCGCTTGCCGGCGAATTCACGCTGCCCGATGGCCGACGCGCCGTGCCGGTCTTCCAGCTGCTGGCACAGCGCTACCTGGATGCGCGCTATTCGCCCGAGGCCGTGGCCCCGGCGACCGGCGTTCCGGCATCGACGATCCGCCGCATCGCCGCCGAGTTGGCCCATGCAGCCTTCGAGCAGCAGATCACGCTCGATGTCCCCTGGACCGATTGGGCCGGCCGCCATCACGACCGCTTCATCGGCCGCCCCGTCAGCATGCACGCCATGCGCGGCATCTCCGCCCATTCGAATGGCTTCCACACTTGCCGCGCCATCCATCTGCTGCAGATGCTGCTGGGGAGCATCGATTGCCCCGGCGGTTGGCGCTACAAGCCGCCGTTCCCGCGCAACGTCCCGCCGGCGCTGCGGCCAGCGGGGCGGGCGGACCAGGTGGCGCCCGGCCAACCGCTCGCCGGATTGCCGATCGGCTTTCCGCTGGCGCCCGAGGATCTACTGATCGAAGCGGACGGCACGCCGTCGCGCATCGACAAGGCCTATTCCTGGGAGGCGCCGCTCGCCGCCCACGGCCTGATGCACATGGTCATCAACAACGCGCACAAGGGCGACCCCTACCCGATCGATACGCTGTTCCTGTTCATGGCCAACATGAGCTGGAATTCGGCCATGAACACCGCCGGCACCATGGCGATGCTGACCGACAAGGATCCGTCGACCGGTGAATACAAGATCCCGCACATCATCTATGCCGACGCCTATGCCTCGGAGATGGTCGCCTATGCCGACCTGGTTCTGCCGGATACGACCTATCTGGAGCGTTACGACTGCATCTCGCTGCTCGACCGTCCGATCTGCGATGCCGACGGCGCCGCCGATGCCATCCGCCAACCGGTCGTCAAGCCCGACCGCGACGTGCGGCCGTTCCAGGACGTGCTCATCGACCTCGGGGCGCGGCTCGGCCTGCCGGGATTCGTCGATGCCGGTGGCGCGCCGAAATATCCCGGTCTCTATCCGGACTATCTCGTGCATCACGAACGCCGACCCGGCATCGGGATGCTCGCGGGCTGGCGCGGCAAGTCCGGCGAGCGGGAGATCGTCGGCGAGCCCAATCCGGACCAGCTCGCCCGCTACGTCGCCCATGGCTGCTTCTGGCGCCACGCGTTGCCGGAGCATGAGCGCTACTTTCGCCACGCCAACCGCGACTATCTGCGCTGGGCAGCGCATGTGGGATTCGTCGCCCGGGTGGAGCAGATCGTGCTGCAGCTCTACTGCGAGCCGCTGCAGCGGTTCCGGCTGGCCGCGCAAGGCCACGGATCCGTGCAGCCGCCGGAGCATCTGCGCGCGCGGATCGAGGCGCAGTTCGATCCGCTGCCGCTCTGGTACACCCCGTTCGAAGAGGCGGCCGTCGATACCGACAAATTCCCGCTGCACGCCATCACGCAGCGGCCGATGGCCATGTACCATTCCTGGGGCTCGCAGAACGCGTGGCTGCGGCAGATTCACGGCCGCAACAAGCTGCACATGCACCGGAAGACGGCCGCGCGCCTCGAGCTTGCCGACGACGATTGGGCCTGGGTCATCAGCCACCACGCCCGCATCAAGGTGCAGGTGAAGCTGATGGACGGCGTCAACGAAAACACGGTCTGGACCTGGAACGCCATCGGCAAGCGGAAGGGGACCTGGAACCTGGCAGCGGACGCGCCGGAATCCACGGACGGATTCCTCCTGAATCACGTCATCTCCGAGTTG
>JBKOWC010000269.1:0-3811 GCA_046724215.1 Pseudomonadota bacterium
GCGAGCAGGCGCGTGTTGATGGTGATGCGCACGCCGTGCGCATGGAAGCATTCGGCATAGACGACATGGTTGAGGCCGCCGATCTCCGGCGCGAAGAAGCGCTCGGGCGTCACGATCTCGAGCTTGGTGCCGGCCTCGGCCAGCGCCTCGGCGGCCTGCAGGCCGGGATGGGCGCCGTTGTCGTCGAAGAGCAGCGCCTCGCCGGCCGGCTTCACGTCGCCGGTGAGGATGTCCCAGCTGCTGGCGACGAGATCGGCGCCGGCCTCGATCACGGCGCTGTTGGGCAGGCCGCCGGTGGCAATGATGACGACGTCGGGCTTCTCGGCCAGGACGTCGCCGGCTTCCGCCAGCGTGTTGAAGCGCAGGTCGACGCCGAGCTTCTGCAGACGGCCCATGCGCCAGTCGACGATGCCGATCAGCTCGCGCCGCCGCTTCGCGCGCGCCGCCAGCCGCACCTGGCCGCCCGGCTGGTCGGCCGCCTCGAAGAGGACGATCGTATGGCCGCGCTCGGCGGCGACGCGCGCCGCCTCCAGTCCGGCCGGCCCGGCGCCGACCACGACGATTCGGCGATGCGGGCCGTCGCCGCGCCGGACGACGTGCGGCATCGTCGCCTCGCGGCCGGTCGCGGGATTGTGGATGCAGAGCGCCTCGCGCCCCTCGTAGATGCGGTCGAGACAATAGGTGGCGCCGACGCAGGGACGGATCTCGTCCTCGCGTCCTTCGGCCACAAGGCGCGCGATGTGCGGCTCGGCGATGTGGGCGCGCGTCATGCCGACCATGTCGAGCTTGCCGGATGCCACGGCGTGGCGCGCCGTCGCCACGTCGTTGATGCGCGCGGCATGGAACACCGGCACCTGCGTCGCCGCCTTCACTTCGCCGGCGAAATCGAGATGCGGCGCGGCCGGCATGCCTTGGATCGGGATCACCCGGAGCAGCGCCGCATCGCGCTCGATATGGCCGCGGATGACGTTGAGGAAGTCGACCTGTCCGGTGGCGATGAGCCGCCGCGTGATCGCCAGGCCTTCCTCCTTCGACAGGCCCTGGTCCCAGTCCTCGTCGACGACGAGGCGCAGGCCGATGATGAACGCTGCGCCGATGCGGGCGCGGATGGCGTCGAGCACGCGGAAGGTGAAGCGCAGGCGGTTGTCGAGGGAGCCGCCGAATTCGTCGCTGCGGGTGTTCGTCGCCGGCGACCAGAACTGGTCGAGCAGGTGGCCGTAGCATTCGAGCTCGAAGCCGTCGAGGCCGGCGGCCTGCATGCGCTCGGCCGCGTCGGCGTAGTTGGCGACGATGCGGTCGAGGTCCCAGTCCTCGGCCTGCTTCGGGAAGGAGCGGTGCGCCGGCTCGCGGATCGGCGAGGGCGCCAGCACCGGCAGCCAGTCCGAATGGTTCCAGTTGCTGCGGCGGCCGAGATGGGTGAGCTGGATCATCACCGCGCAGCCATGCTCGTGGCAGTCGTCGGTGAGCCGCTTCAGCCACGGCACGATCTCGTCGCGATAGGCATGCAGGTTGCCGAAGGCGGGCGGCGAGTCCTCGGCGATGATCGCCGACCCGGCGGTCATGGTGAGCGCGATGCCGCCCCGGGCCTTCTCCCGGTGATACAGCCGATAGCGGTCCTTCGGCAGGCCGTCCTCGGCATAGTTCGGCTCATGCGCCGTGCTCATGATCCGGTTCTTGAGCGTGAGGTGCTTGAGCCGGAACGGCTGCAGCAGGGGATCGTTCGATGCCATTTTGTTGGTCGTGCCTTGAGATCGGGGACGATGGCAGCCCGACGCCGCCCGATCAAGTGACCGCGGTCCACGAGCGTATGACCCAGTCTCACTTCCCTTTGAGGCTCGTGATGGCGCTGGCGATGTCGCGGCTCAGGGACTCGAGGTTGCGACTCATCGCAGCGACAACGGCACCGTAGGGGTGTGCCCCGCCGCCTTGGCTCGTTCCGGTACTTCCGGCTGTGCCAGGTGCCGCGGGACCACCCGCGTCGCGATAGCTCGAGCGACGCATCAGCTTCACTTTGCCGGTCTTGGGATCGACGATGCTCCAATAGGCGGTGAGCAAGCTGCTGCCGTCGACGTCCTGCTCGAAATGTTCCACGTCGATCGTCACCTGATAGTCGATCGGCGTCTCGTCCTTCCAGGGAAAGAGGGATACCCGGTCGGTCTCCAGCAGGCTCGACAGATTGGCCGCCAAGGTGCGGGTGAGATTGTCGTTGAGATCGCCGCCCCATTGGTCGAACTCGGCGACGGCCAGCTGGTTGCCGCTGATGCGGGTCACGATCTGCGGCCGGTTGAGATACTGCGGCAGCGTGATGGGGCCGATGCCGATCGCGGGAGCCTTCCCGGTGACGGCCGGCGGCGGGACGGCGATCGCGCTCAGGACATAGAACCGCGTCGGCGGGGTGCTGGAGCAGCTGCCCAGGGCAAGCGACAGCAGGACAGCGACGCCGAGGGCAAGTCCAGGGTAGGAGCGCATGGAATATCTCATGGGGCTAGTGTTTGCCGGTCAGCAGCGCATCGGGGTGGCGCTGCATGTAGTCCGCGAAAGCACGGATCGAGCTCGCCATGGCCTGGATTTCGCGCAGGGTCCGGTTGAGCTGGAAGTAAAGGGTCGAATCCGGTGACACGGTAGCCTGTGCCGCCAGCAGCGTATGCCGGGCCTGCTCCAGCGTGGCGAGCGTATCCTTTGCGAGCGGCCCGATGTTGTTGTTGAGGTCATCGATCAGCCGGCGGGCGTCGGCCAAGGTTTCGTTCAGATTCTGCATCGGCTCGCCATTGCGCAGCTCGAGCCGCGCGTGCGCCTCTTTCAGGGTCAGCGTCGCCTCGTCCAAGGCGCCCTTCAGATTGTCGGAGAGGGGTTGTACCTGCGTGTTGAGGTTCCCTACCAGCTCGTTGGCCGATTTCACCGTCGCGAGCGTCTCCGAGGCGATCTGCTCGAGCGGCAGCGCGGCGATCTTCTGCAGGACGCTCGTGACATTGGCCTTCAGCAGGTCGATATCCGACGGGATCGTCGGCAGCTCGAGCGTTCCCGGCTCGGCGCCCACCAGCGTGATCGGCGTTTCCGGGCGGAAGTTGAAGTCGATGCTGGCCTGCCCGGTCACGAACGACCGGACCACGAGCTGACCGCGCAGACCGCGCTCGACCAGGGTCTCGATATTCTTGATATCCCGGTGGCCGCTGACGACCTCGACCTTGTCCAACTCGATCTCGATGTAGACGGGAATCTGCAGTGTTTGCTTGTCCACATCGTATTGGACGGTCAGCCCCGTGACGCTGCCGATCTTGACGCCGCGGAAGGTGACGGGGGATCCGATATCAAGGCCGCCGAGCGAGCTTTCCCGGAAATACATGACGGCCTTGGCCTTCGGGCTCAGGAACTTGCCGCCGCCGAAGGCGATGGCGCCGACGACCGCCAGCGCAACGGCGCCGACGACAAAGCCGCCGATCAGCTTCGGGTTTGCTTTCTTAGCCATCGCCGTCGCCCTGCCTTGTTCCGTACTTCATGCCTTCGCCGCAACCGCCTCCTCGCCGATCTTGCCTCGCCTGAGGAAGTTGCGGACCTTCGGGTCGGGACAGTTGTCGCGCAGCTGCTTCGGATCGCCCTGGGCGATCATGGTCTTCGTGTCGGCATCGAGGAACACCGAGTTGTTGCCGATGGCGAAGATGCTGGCCAGCTCATGCGTCACCACCGCGATGGTGGCGCCGAGGCTGTCGCGCAGCTCCAGAATGAGGTCGTCCAGCATGCGCGAGCTGATCGGGTCGAGCCCGGCCGACGGCTCGTCGAAGAACAGGATCTCCGGGTCGAGCGCCATGGCCCG
>JBKOWC010000324.1:0-19496 GCA_046724215.1 Pseudomonadota bacterium
ATGCCCAAGCGCTTGCCTTTGAGATCGGCCAGGCTCTTCACCGGCGAATTCGGCGGCAGCATGACGGCGCCGATCGAAGTCGAGTAGGGCGCGAACGTGAAGTGCGCCCCGTCGGCGCGCTGGCGCGTGACCCAGAGCCAGTCGGTCACGATGACATCGACGCCGCCTGCCAGCAGAGCGACGGAGGTCGCGTTCGTGTTGGCGAGCTCGACAACCTGCAGATCGAGGCCTTCGGCTTTGTCCAGGCCATGCGTCTTGATCGTGTCGAGCTCCCAACTAACGGTGCCGAATTTGAGAACCCCGATCTTGACCGTGCCCGCAAACGCCGGGTGCTGGACGAGCATCGCCAGCGCCACGAGCAGGGGAAGCGCGAGCCGATTGTGCAGCCGGCGCCAGATCGCCATCGGTTCTCCCACGCTGAATATCTCACCGAGCCGAGTCATTGCGGCACAGCGCCGCAGCAGAATCCGCCGTGTCGCGCGCGCCATGATTGCCCCCGGATCATGGCCCTCTTCCGAAACGGTGCGCGGCCCGGATCGCGGAACAGTTCGTCCGATCTTGCCTTTTCATTGCAATCATTGCCACCGGATTTTATAACAATTCCGGACTGCAGAAATGTGCATCGCGGCAGTATTGCGGGCGCTGGCTGCACCGGCGCCGCCATCAGCCTGCCGTTGCATGCGCCGCGATGGAGGAGTGCCTTGCATAGACTGCGTGGGACCTGCCTCGGGCTGCTGGCGACGCTGCTGCTCGCGGGTTCGACTCGCGCGGTCGCGCAAGACGCGTCGGCCGAGGTAGCGACGATTCCCATCGCCTACGTCACGCAGCGTGTGAAGGAATTGCCGCCGCTCTCTCTGGTCGATCAACCGACCACCGACAACGGCCTGATGGGCGCCCGCGTCGGCATCGACGACAACAACACGACCGGGCAATTCACCAAGCAGAAATTCACGCTCGACGAGGCCGTGGTGCCCGAGGGCGGCGACGTCGCGGCAGCATTCCGCAATCTGGTGGCCAAGGGCGACAGGTTCTTCGTCGCCGACCTGCCGGCGCCGCAACTGCTCGCCATCGCCGACCTGCCGGAGGCGCGCGATACCCTGATCTTCAATGCCCAGGCCAAGGACGACGCGCTGCGCGGCGAGCAATGCCGCGCCAACGTCCTGCACACGATGCCCAACTATGCGATACTGGCCGACGGGCTGGCCCAGTATCTTCTGTGGAAGCGCTGGGCGAAGTGGTTCCTCGTCGTCGGCACCGGCGATGCCGACAAGCAGTTCGCCGCCGCCCTGAAGCGCGCCGCCGAGCGCTTCAGCGCCACGATCGTGGAAGAGCGCGTCTTCGACGCGACGCCCGGCGCGCGACGGACCGATACGGGCTATACGCAGATCCAGAAGCAGATACCGGTCTTCACCCAGGACGTCGGCGACTACGACGTCGTGGTCGTCTCCGACGAGCGCGACGCCTTCGGCGAATATCTGCAGTATCGGACCTGGGACGCCCGTCCTGTCGTCGGCACGCACGGCCTCGTTCCCACGAGCTGGCATCGCAGCTTCGAGCAGTGGGGCGCCACGCAGATGCAGAACCGCTTCGCCAAAGTCGCCGGCCGCTGGATGACCGAACGCGACTACGCGGCGTGGCTTGCCGTCCGCAGCATCTCCGAGGCGACGACGCGCACCAACAAGACGGACTATGCCAGCGTCAACGCCTACATCCGCAGCGCCGACTTCGGCGTCGCCGGCTTCAAGGGCCAGAAGCTGACATTCCGCAACTGGGACGGGCAGCTGCGCCAGCCCGTCCTGCTGGCCGGCCCGCGCACGCTGGTTTCGGTGTCGCCGCAGGAAGGCTTCCTGCACGAATTCAGCGAACTCGACACTCTGGGCTTCGACCGTCCGGAGACCGCGTGCAAGCTGGCCGCGCAATGACGGCCGCAATCGACGCAGCCGCCGCGAGCGCGATCGACGGTGCCTCGGCAGTCGCCGGCACGCCGGCGCTGGCGGTCGAGGGCCTGAGTCACAGCTTCGGCGCCCGCAAGGCGCTCGACGGCGTCTCGTTCGCGATCGCCACCGGCTCCTTCACCGCCCTGCTGGGACCGAACGGCGCCGGCAAGACCACGCTGTTTTCGCTGGTGACGCGGCTCTACAACAATCGCGCCGGCTCGATCCGCGTCTTCGGCTACGAGGTGCGCAAGCGGCCGTCGGAGGCGCTCGCACGCATCGGCGCCATCTTCCAGCAGCGGACCCTCGATCTCGACCTGACCGTCGCCGACAACCTGCGCTATCATGCGGCGCTGCATGGCATGAGCCGGCGCGACGCCAGGGAGCGCATTGACGTCGAGCTCGGCCGCGCCGGCCTGCTCGACCGCCTGCGCGACAAGGTGCGCAGCCTCAGCGGCGGACAGATGCGGCGGGTCGAGATCGCGGCCGCGCTCCTGCACCGTCCGCGTCTGCTGCTGCTTGATGAACCGACCGTCGGCGTCGACATCGGAAGCCGGCGGCCGATACTCGAGCACGTCCATCGCCTGTGCCGCGAGGACGGTCTGGGCGCGCTGTGGGCGACGCATCTGATCGACGAGGTGAGGCCGGGCGACGACGTCGTCGTGCTGCACAAGGGCCGTGTCCTCGCCCACGGCGACGTCGAAGGCGTGGCCCGCGCCGCCGACGCCGCGACGATCGGCGAGGCGTTCGCCAAGCTGACCGGAATGGACAAGCCGTGACCGTCGTCCAGTACGCCCGTTGCTTCAACGGCATCTTCATCCGCGAGATGCTGCGCTTCGTCAATCAGTACGGCCGCTTCTTCTCGGCGCTCGTGCGGCCCCTTGTGTGGCTGCTCATCTTTGCGGCGGGTTTCCATGCCATCCTCGGCGTGTCGATCATCCCGCCCTACCGGACCTACGTGCCTTACGAGGTCTACATCGCGCCCGGTCTCATCGGCATGATCCAGCTGTTCAACGGCATGCAGAGTTCGCTGTCGATGGTCTATGACCGCGAGATGGGCAGCATGCGCACCCTCATGGTGAGCCCGATGCCGCGCTGGTATCTCCTGACCAGCAAGCTGATGGCGGCGGTGCTCGTCTCGATCCTGCAGGTCTACGTCTTCCTCCTCATCGCCTGGTTCTGGCGGATTCGGCCGCCCAGCCTCGGCCTGCCCATCGGCTATGTGACGGTGATCCCCGCCCTCGTCCTTTCGGGGCTGATGCTGGGTGCGCTCGGGTTGCTGCTGTCGTCGGTCATCAAGCAGCTCGAGAACTTCGCCGGCGTCATGAACTTCGTCATCTTCCCGATGTTCTTCGCCTCGTCGGCACTTTACCCCCTTTGGAAGATGCGCGAATCGAGCCCGGCTTTGTTTCATATCTGCTCCTGGAATCCGTTCACGCATGCGGTCGAACTGGTCCGCTTCGCGTTCTACGGGCAGGTGAGCCTGCTTTCGCTCGGGGTCGTCGTCGCCTACCTCTTCGTCTTTCTCGCGCTGGCGATCTATGGCTATGACCCGTCGCGCGGCATCATCGCCCGGCGCGGCGGCCCCGGCGGGCCGCCGGGCTGACAGGAAGCAAACGGGGACGGGAAACGCATGATGCCCTGGCGAACCAATCGAGTGCGTGAAACGGCAGCCGGTTGTCTCCCGCTTGCCGTGTTTGTCATCGCCTTGTGCTTTGCCGATGCCCGAATGGTCGTTGCCGCCACCGGCGAGGATCCGGATTGGCCCTGCGTCCAGCGGAAGGTCGCCGAGATCTCGCCGGGGCAGGTGTGGAACGGACCGCCGCTCGACACCGGCAATGCCTGGCGGGACGACAACGCGGCGGCCGACCTCGCGCGCAATCTCGCGTCGCGTCGCACCGAGCTGGACGCGGCCAGGGCCCTCATCGCCGATTTCGCCGCCAAGGCCGGGCCCGACAAGAAGCGCAGGCTCACGCTGCTGTTCTCCGGCGTGCTCGAGGTGATCAACCAGGATCGCGGCTCGATCCTCAACGGCATCGGCCGCTATGCGCGGCGTCAGAAGTCGCTGGCGGAGAAGATCGAGACCCAGTCGGCCGAGCTGGACACGCTGCCCGTGAACGGGACGCCCGAGCAGAAGGCCCGCCGCGACGAGCTGGACGAAATGCAGACCTGGGACACCCGCATCTTTCAGGAACGCGAACGGTCGCTTAGATATGTGTGTGAACTGCCGGTCCTGCTCGAACAACGGGCCTATGCGATCGGCAAGGAGATCGCCGGGCATCTCGACAAGTAGCGGCAGCCGTTGCGGCTTCCGCCATGCCGAGGGGCGGGAGACTGTACGATGACGCGACAGACCGAGACGCTGAGGCTTGTACCGCTCTTCCGCCGGCTGACCGACGAGGACGTCCGCCGCCTCGACACGCAGTGCCTGTGGCGGCGCTACGACGCCAAGCAGGAGATCCTCGGCCACGGCGAAGCGGGCACCGATGTCTTCTTCGTCATCAGCGGCGTCGTGCGCGCGCTCATCCGCGCCAATGCGGGCCGCATCGTGATCCTCGGCGACATCAACGCCGGCGAGTTCTTCGGCGAGTTGGCCGCCATCGACAATCAGCCCCGATCGGCCAGCGTGATCGCGGTTACCGGCGCGACATTGGCCCGCATGCCGGCCGGCGTTTTCCGCGACGCCATCCATCGGCACGCGGACGCCTGCGATCAGGTGCTGTCCCTGATGGCCACCCGGTTCCGCCTCCTCGCGCGGCGCGTCAATGAACTCGGCAACCTGGACATCCGGCGTCGCGTGCTTGCCGACCTGCTTCGACTCAGTCGGCCGGACGGCGCCGACCGCAGTCGTGCCGTGGTGTCGCCGCCGCCCTATCACGCGGAGATCGCCGCGCGCATCATCGCGCGTCGCGAGGCCGTTACCCGCGAGCTCAGGCTGCTCGAGGGCGCCGGGCTTCTCGAGAAGCGTCGTGGGGCGTTCATCCTGACCGACGTTCAGGCCCTGCTCGCGCAGATCGGCGATTCACGGGGCGCTACGCTCTAGCCGCAGGTTTTCGGCTCTGCCGTTCCCTGATGGCAGTGGTGTGCGAAAACGCACAGGCCATGCGCCCGAAATCCGCCATCTCCATCTTGATCGCTCTGTTCAAGGAATCGGCATGGACTTTCCCGATCCGCCATCGAGTTTCGACGTGGTCGCAGACCGTCGGGTGACGGCCCGCAGCCTTGCGGCGGCGTGGTGCCTGGCGCTCGTTGCACTCGCCGGTTTGGCGACTGTCCCGCTGCTGGCGTCCGACTCGCGGCCCGCGCTTTCGCATTCCGTCGCCGGGGAGACAGCGGACCGGCAAGCGACGCTCCAGCACGCGTGCTGATCGAGCCGGCTTCAGTTGCCGGCTTGTATCATCGGCACCGGTTCGCTCTTTTCGGTGGGCAGGCCGGCGGCGGACCAGCCGTCGGTGCCGTCCCGATACCAGTAGACCGCCTGATAGCCATAGCTGATGGCACGCTTGGCCGCGTTCCACGACATCCAGCAGGTGGCGAGGCAATAGAAGACGAGGCGGCGGTCGCGGGCGCCGCCCGTGAGCCGGGCGAGGTTGGACCGGAAATAGGACTCGACGTCCGCATTGAGTGCACCGCGCCCGACCTCCGGCAACCAGACGCTGCCGGGGATGTTCCTGCGCACCTTCGGCAGCCACAGAGTCCCTGCCGGCAGGTTGTCCGGACGTCGCGGATTCGGCAGCACGTCGATCAGGATCGGGTTGCCGGTCTTGAGCAGGACCTGGAGGTCGGCCGTCGACACCGCGGTGCCGCCGGCAATCGTGGCCGGCGTCGGCGCTCGATAGTCGTCGAGCCGGTATCCCGGCGGCTCGGGGACGGTTGCGCTGGAGATGGCCGACGCCGCGTCGTCGTCGGCTGTGGCGGACAGGGGTCCCAGGGAGACCGAGACGACGGCGGCGAGCACCGCCGGGAGCTTGGCCAGAGGGGGTAAACTGCCTGAAAATCCGATCACGAAGCACCCTTTCCGATGCGATTCCGACAGGCCCCGCGGGCCATATCATGAACACCCTCGCGGGGTCGAGAAATTCAACCATCGGAAGCAAAAATCTCTTGCGCCATTGCGCAGTTCGACCTAGTTTAAAACCGTTCAAGTTGTTGCTTTGCGTGCTTGAACGACCACCAGCCGAGGGAGGAAGTGCGATGGCATGGACTTCGCCGAAGGTGATTGAAATTTGCGTAGGTCTCGAAATCAACAGCTACGCCTGCGCCGATATCTGACCTGAACTTGCGGTGCTCCGAGTGATCGCCCGAAGCGGCGGTCGCGGAGCACCGTCGCCTCAATCCATAGTGTGCTACGGGTTCTCGTACTGGGGTCAGCCGCCGGTGGCGGTTTCCCTCAATGGAACAGCAATGACGCCGCCTCGCAGCGGGCGCGCGCCAGCGATCCGGCTGCACCGGCCCGGACGCAGTCGTCGATTGCCGTCAGCGCCGACGATCGTCGCTGGGTGGTCTTCAACGCGTCCCCCGATCTTCGCCAGCAGATAAACGACACACGGGCCCTGCATCCCAAGGAGGGCAAGCGACACAGCCCGATCGCCGCCGTCGTCCTCACCAATGGTGACGTCGACCATGTCGCGGGACTCCTGTCGCTGCGCGAGAGTCAGCCCTTCGCGGTCTATGCGACCGATCGCGTATTGTCCGTGTTGCGTGCCAACAGCATCTTCAACGTCCTCAACCCGGAGTTCGTGGACCGGCGGGTCATGAAGCTCGGCGAACCGCTCGAGATCGTCGAAAAGCACGGGATCGGCACGGGCGTGGTCGTCGAGGCCTTTCCGGTTCCGGGCAAAGTCGCGCTCTATCTCGAGGACGCGCGCGCCGGCGCCAATTTCGGCACGCAGACGGAAGATACGGTGGGACTGAGCATTTCCTCGCGCGACGGCGCTTCGCGGCTGTACTATGTGCCGGGCTGCGCCGCGCTTCCTGCCGACGTCGCCGATCGCCTGCGCGGCGCGCCGCTCGTGCTGTTCGACGGCACCCTGTGGCGCGACGACGAGATGATCGTCGCCGGCATCGGCAGCAAGACCGGCCGGCGGATGGGCCACATGAGCGTGTCCGGCGCCGACGGCACCATCGCGGCGTTCGCGCCGCTGCGAGTGAAGCGGAAGATCTTCGTGCACATGAACAACAGCAATCCCATCCTGCTCGCCGATTCACCCGAACGCGCCGCCATCGAGAAGGCCGGCTGGGAAGCCGGCTATGACGGGATGGAGATCCGCCTATGACGGAATTCCTGCAAGCGGTGGAGTTCGAGCGCCGGCTTCGCCAGATCGGCGACGAGCGCTATCACAGCAAGCATCTGTTCCACCGCCTGCTGCACGAAGGCAAGCTGAACAAGGGACAGGTGCAGGCCTGGGTCCTCAACCGCTTCTACTACCAGCGCAGCATTCCGCTGAAGGACGCCGGCCTGATGTCGCGCGCCGAGGATCCGGCCTTTCGGCGCGAATGGATCAACCGCATCATCGATCACGACGGCACGGCGGCGGGCGAGGGCGGCATCGAGCGGTGGCTCCTGCTGGCGGAGGGCGTCGGCCTCGACCGCGGCTACGTCGAATCCCTGAGCGGTGTTCTGCCGGCAACGCGTTTTGCGGTTGACGCCTATGTGCGGTTCGTGCGCGAGCGCAGCCTGCTCGAGGCCGTCGCCTCGTCGCTCACCGAGCTGTTCGCCCCCGACCTGCACAAGACGCGCATCGCCGCCCTGCTCGAGAACTACGAATTCGCCAACGATCGGACCCTCGCCTACTTCCGCAAGCGGCTCGACCAGGCGCCGCGCGACGTCAAGTTCGGCCTGAACTACGTCCTCGGCGAAGCCCGCACGCGCGACCAGCAGGAGGCGGCATTGGCCGCGCTGCGCTTCAAGACGGACGTCCTGTGGGCGCAGCTCGATGCCCTCTACGCCGCCTATGTCACTCCCGGCCTCGTTCCGCCCGGCGCCTTCGTGCCGGACGACCGCCGATGAGCGAGCCGGTCGTCATCGCCGAAGCGTCGGTGCCGCGCCTCGCCCGCGGCGCCCGCCTGCAGTTCGACCAGCATCGCGACCGCTGGATCGTGCAGGCGCCGGAGCGCCTCTTCGTGCTCGATCCGATCGCGCTGGAAATCGTCCAGCGCTGCGACGGCGCGGCCAGCGTCAGCGCCATCGTCGATGAACTTTCCGGTAAATACAACGCACCGCGCGACGTCATTTTGCGTGACGTCAACGCGCTGCTCCAGGACTTTGCCGACAAGGGCGTCATGACCGCATGAACCAGATCTCGCCGCCCCTGGCGCTCCTGGCCGAGCTGACGCACCGCTGTCCGCTGCAGTGTCCCTATTGTTCGAATCCGCTCAACCTCGACCGCGCGAGCGGCGAGCTGACGACGGCCGAATGGCAGCGGGCGATCGACGAAGCCGCGGCGATGGGCGTGCTGCAGATTCATTTCTCCGGCGGCGAGCCGACCGTGCGGCGGGACCTCGAGGCGCTCATCCGGCACGCCCACGACGCCGGCCTCTACACGAACCTCATCACCGCGGGCGTGATGCTGGATGCCGAGCGGATCGCGGCTCTCGTCGCGGCGGGACTCGACCATGTGCAGCTCAGCTTCCAGGACAGCGAGCCCGACGGCGGCGATCGCATCGGCGGCTTCAAGGGCGGCCATGCCAAGAAGCTCGAGGTCGCCCGGCTGATCCGCGCCGCCGGGCTGCCGCTCACGCTCAACCTCGTGGTGCATCGCCAGAACCTGCAGCATCTCGAAGATCTCATCGCCATGGCCGTCGAACTCGACGCCCATCGCATGGAGATCGCCCACGTCCAGTACTACGGCTGGGCGTTCAAGAACCGCGCCGCCCTGATGCCGACGCGGGCGCAGCTGGAGGCGGCGACGGCCGCCGTGACCGCGGCGCGCGAGCGGCTCAAGGGCAGGGTCGTCATCGACTACGTCGTGCCGGACTACTACGCGCGGCGACCGAAGTCCTGCATGGGCGGTTGGGGCCGGCAGTTCCTCAACATCTCGCCGACCGGCAAGGTGCTGCCCTGCCACGCCGCCGAATCGGTGACGACGCTCAGCTTCGATTCCGTGCGGCAACGGCCGCTCGGCGACATCTGGAAGAATTCGGAGGCGTTCAACCGCTATCGCGGGACCGACTGGATGCCCGAGCCCTGTCGGTCTTGCGACCGGCGCGAGGTCGACTGGGGCGGCTGCCGCTGCCAGGCCTTCGCCATTCTCGGCGATGCCGGCGCCACCGATCCGGCGTGCGGGCTATCGCCGTTCCACGACCAGCTCGTGCGGCTCGCCGAGACGGATGCCGCGGCGGAGCCGCCGGAATTCGTCTACCGCCGCATCGGCGCGGCCTAGCTCACGCGGTCGGCCGGCGTCGGAGACTCAACCGACCGTCTTGCCGATCGACGAGCGCGTGCACTTCACCTTCACATACTCGTCGTTGCGCTGGCCGGTCAGCGACGTGTCCGCGACATAGGCTTGGCCGTAGAATCCGCACATCATCTCGTTCTGTGCCGCGGGGCCGTTGATCACGTCGATGGCGTTGTCCAACTGGCAGTCGGACGGCGACAGGTTGATCGAGCACACCAAGATCAGCACTTTGAACATCTGCTTCGGGCTCCTGCCCTCTTTGGCTTCGGCGCGGCGTCCTTTCTTGATGTCGCGTCGCGAGCGCTTGATTCGACGGTAGGCCTGAAAGTCTTAGGATTTGTTACTCGAAGTCTTGCCCGTTCCTTAACGCCCGGTTTTCGCGCGGTTACTTGAGCTCTTCCGACCGCTGCATACCTCGGACCCGCCTGGAAATGTGGGGATGCGGCGACGGCGGCGCCGTGATCGGAGTCACGGAAACGCGGCCAACCGCAACAAGCCGTGATGCAGATCACAGGTCTCTGGGACAATGCCGGCCCGCCGGGATGCGCGCGCGATAGGAATTGTGACCGGGATCACCGCGGCGGCGGGTTCGGTCGCCAACTCCGCCCAAAGCGCATTGCCAGGCGGGTCTGGGGTTGCGTCACCGCGCGAACTGCACTCATATCAGGTCCGCGCTGCGGCGCCGGCCATCGGAGACGGGTCTGGTCATGCCTGAATTGAGAGGCGAGCTGCTCTATCGCATGACCCTCCAGGTCGGCCCCCCGTTCGACATCGGCACCACGCCGCGCGGCCATCGCCTGGTGATCCCCTTCGCCGGCGGGACCTTCGAAGGTCCGAAGCTGCGCGGCAAGGTGCTGGGTACCGGCGGCGACTGGTTGCTGCAGCGCAGCGACGGCGTCATGGAGCTGGACGTGCGGCGCACGCTGTGGACCGACGACGGCCACCATATCTACGCCTACTACCGCGGGATCATCACCGGCAGTCCGGCAGCGATGGAGAGCATCGGGCGCGGCGAAGCCGTGCCGGCCGCGGAACTCTACTTCCGCACGACGCCGATCTTCGAAACCGGGGCGGAGAAATATGCCTGGCTGAACCGCATCGTGGCCGTCGGCATCGGCGCGATCACCGGGAACGGCGCCGAACTGGAGGTCTATCAGGTTCTCTAGCGAAGATGCCTTCGGTTGACAGCGCTTTCATCCGACCTTATAGGTCATGATGGTCGATCTGTGGGAGGATGTCGGGAGTCACCGCAAGAATAATTCGGTCGATCACGATAAGGAGCGTGAAACCCACTTCCCGCCACGTGACTCCGGCTCGAGAAACAATGCCGTTTAGGGAGGAGTTCCGAATGAAATCCACGTCGAAACTGCGCCTATTGACGACCGCGGGCATCACCCTCGCGGCAGTTCTTGCCTTGAATGTCTCGGCCTGGGCCGCCGGCCCCGAGGTCGTCGCCGGCCCCGCCGCCGATCCGAAGTGCTATGTCCCGTGGAACGACAAGACGAAATACTTCAAGTATCCGGCCAAGCCCGGCCCGTATCGCATCGCCCTCGCCAATGGCTTCATCGCCAATACTTGGCGCATCCAGATGATCAAGACCGCGAAGGCCTATGCGGCGCAACCCGACGTCGCGGCGAAGCTCAAAGAGTTCAAGGTGGTGTCGACAGGCGAAGACGTCGCCGCGCAGATCGCCGCCATCAACAACTTCATCGATTCCGGCTATGACGCGATCGTCGTGAATGCGCAGAATCCGAAGGCGTTCGGCCCGGTGATCAAGCGCGCGAAGGCCGCCGGCGTCGTGCTCGTCGCCTTCGACAACATCCTCGACACCGAGGACGCCATCAACGTCGACGTCGACCAGAAGGGCCTCGGCGTCCTGTGGGCCAACTGGCTGATCAAGCATATTCCGAACGGCGGCAAGATCCTCGAGGTGCGCGGCGTCGCCGGCACCTCGGTCGATACCGATCGCCACAACGGCATCCACGAAACGCTCGACGCCTCCGGCAAGAAGTGGGAGGTGGTCGAGGTCGTGGGCAAGTGGGACGACCCGACCGCACAGAAGGCGACCGCCGACGCGATCGCCGTGCAGAAGCACTTCGACGGCTTCACCGCCCAGGGCGGCGACACCGGCGTCGTGCAGGCGATGATCGACGCCAAGCATCCGTTCGTGCCGTTCGGCGGCGAGACCGAGAACGGCTTCCGCAAGTTCTGCGGCGCCCACGCGAAAGACGGCCTCGTCTGCTCCTCGGCCGGCACCGGCCCGGCGCAGGTGGCGGTCGCCATCAAGACCGCAATCGACGCCCTCGAGGGCAACGTCGTGCCGCAGTCGGTGAAGCTGCCGCTCGCCATCGTCGAAGATCCGGACTTCAAGGACGGCGAGAACTACTACTCGACCCAGTCCGACAATTTCTTCGTCGGCAACGCGTTCCCCACCTGCGGCATCAACTTCACTGCCCAGGAAATCATGGGCCAGTCGGAAGCCAACCAGTAATATCGGTTCGACTGGACGAAAGCCTCGGCGCCGGGGGTCCTACTCCCGGCGCTTCCAATCGAGGTAGGGGATGGACGCTGCAGCTCCGCTCTTCCGCATGGAAGGCGTTTCCAAGCGCTATGGCGGCGTCCGGGCGCTGGAGGACGCCGAACTGACCGTGCATGGCGGTCGCGTCCACGCCATCCTCGGCGAAAACGGCGCCGGCAAATCGACGCTCATCAAGGTGATGGCCGGCGTCGTCGCGCCCGACAAGGGCCGTATGACCCTCGAGGGCAACGACGTCAGCTTCTCCGACCCGGCCGCCGCGAATCGGGCCGGAGTCGTCTGCATCTTCCAGGAGCTGTCGCTCGTCCCGGACCTCTCGGTCGCCGACAACATCGTCATCAGCAATCCGCCGAAACGCTTCGGGCTGATCGACCGGCGGGCGCAGCGGCGGATCGCCGAGGAAGCCCTCGCGCGCGCCGGTGCCGAAGACATCCATCCGATGGCGCCGGTCAAGGATCTGCCGCTCTCGCGGCGGCAGATCGTCGAGATCGCCAAGGCCTTGGCGCGGCATCCGCGCATCCTCATCCTCGACGAGGCCACCTCGGCATTGACGGCTGCCGACGTGACCAAGGTCTTCGCCGTCCTCAAGCGCCTGCGATCGGAAGGGCTCGCGCTCCTCTATATCTCGCACCGCATGCACGAGATTGCCGAGATCGCCGACGAGTGCACCGTCTTCCGCAACGGTCGCAACGTCGCCACCTATCTGGCCGGCACCAAGACCGACAACGAAGTCGTCGAGATGATGATCGGACGGGAATACAGCCATGTCTTCCCGCCCAAGCAGGTGGCCGTAGCCGGCGACAAGCCGCCGGTGCTCGAGGTCCGCAATCTCTCCTGGACACAGCGGCTGCGGGAGATCTCGCTTTCGGCGCGCGCCGGCGAGGTAGTCGGCCTCGGCGGCCTCGACGGCCAGGGGCAGCGCGAACTGCTGCTCGCGCTTTTCGGCGTGCTGAAGGGGGTGAGCGGCGAAATCCTGATCGACGGAAAGCCGGCCTCGATCACCAGCCCACGCGTCGCCAAGGGCAAGCAGATCGGGATGGCGCTGATCCCCGAGGATCGCAAGACCGAGGGCCTCATGCTGCCGATGGCGGTTTGCGACAATCTGTCGTTTGCCGCGATCGATCGCCTGTCGCGGGGCGGGATCATCGACCGCCCGGCCGAGCGCAAGGCGATCGACGAGATGATCAAGCTTCTTGCCATCCGCACGGACGGGGTGAACGTTCCCGTCGGTTCGCTCTCCGGCGGCAACCAGCAGAAGGTCGTCATCGCCAAGTGGCTGATGGTGGCGCCGCGCATCATCCTGCTCAACGATCCGACGCGCGGCATCGACGTCGGCACCAAGCAGGAGATCTACCAGCTCCTGCGCAAGCTCGCCGATTCCGGGGCCGCGATCATCTTCTACTCGACCGACTATGACGAGCTGATCGGCTGCTGCAATCGCGTGCTCGTGCTCTATGACGGCGCCGTCAAGCGCACGCTCGTCGAAAATGAAATCACCGAGCGGGCGCTCATCGCGAGTGCCCTCAACATCGCCACCGACGAGGTGGGCGCCGGCCTCAAGCCGGCCGTCAACGCGTGAGCGACTGGCGCTACCGCCTCGCCGAGCAGCGCGGCACGCTGCTGGCGCTCGGCATCTTCCTGGTCATGTTCGTGATCTATGTCAGCAACCACCCGGCGGGGTTCACCGCCAATGTGGTGCAGACCGCCGCCAACAAGGGCGTGCTGCTCGCGCTCGTGGCCATGGCGCAGACGCTCGTCGTGCTCACCGCCGGCATCGACCTTTCGGTCGGCATGACGTTCATTTTCACCAACTGCCTGGCCTCGTACATCGTCACGGGGTCCACGGGGACTGCCCTGCTGGGCGTGGCCGGCGTGCTCGTTGCCGGGCTGCTGTGCGGCGCACTCAACGGGCTGATCGTCATCTATGGGCGACTGCAGCCGATCGTCACGACCATCGCAACCGGGTCGATCTACTACGGCATTGCGCTGTGGCTGCGGCCGCAGCCCGGCAGCTCCGACGATTTCAATTCCGACATCGCCGACCTGATGACCAGCCAGTTGCCGGGCGGCATACCCATGAGCTTGGTCACGCTCCTGCTCGTCGTGCTGGTCGTCTGGCTGCCGTTCCGCCGCTCCGCCGTCGGCCGCGCCGTCTACGCTGTCGGATCGTCGGAGGTCGCGGCCTATATGTCCGGCGTCCCGATCCAGCGGGCGAAATTCGTTGCCTACAGTCTGTCGGGTTTGCTGTCCGCGATGGGCGGACTCTACGTCACCTTCATCACCTATTCGGGCGAGGCATCCTTCGCGGGCGGCAGCAGCTACACGCTCTACTCGATCGCCGCCGTGGTGCTCGGCGGCGTGTCGCTGTTCGGCGGCGTGGGCAGCGCGGTCGGCGCCATCTTCGGTGCGCTCGCGTTCCGGACGATCGGCGATCTCATCTTCGTGTTCGACCTCGAGGCGCTCTGGCAGGAACTCTTCCAGGGCGTGGTTCTCCTCCTCGCGGTCTGCCTCATCTCGGTGCGGTTGCTGCAGGTCCGCAACCGCCTCGACCTCTTCTCATGAGGACGGCCGATGAGTTCCGATGAAGTCCGTCCGCCGACCATGCGCCTGCCGACGGCGCTCCGTCGTGTCGATCCGGCCGTCGCCATCGCCTTCGGCTGCATCATCGTGCTGCTCTTCCTCGGCAGCCTCTATTCGTCGGAATTTCTGTCGGTCGACTATCTGCTGCAGCAGCTGAAGGTCGCCTCCTTCCTCGGCGTCATCGCCACCGGCATGATGATCGTCGTCCTGCTGGGGCAGATCGATCTCTCCGTGCCGTGGGTGGTCGCGGTCGGCGGCATGATGTCCTGCGCGGCGACCGCCCATGGCGAGATCGGCATGATCCTCGCCATCCCCTTCGGTCTGCTCTGCGGCGTCGTCCTCGGCTTCGTGAACGGGATCGGCGTCGCCTATCTCCGCATCCCCTCGATGATCATCACGCTCGCGGTCAATGCCGTCGCGAAGGGCCTCATGGTGGCCTATACCGGCGGCTTCTCGCCGCAGGATTCCGCCTCCGCCGCGATGCGCTTCATGGCCACGGGCGAGGTTGCGTTCGGCATCCCCAACGGCCTCATCGTCTGGGGGTTGATCGGCGCCGGGACGGTGTTCCTGTTTACGCGCACCACCTTCGGCCGCGCCATCTATGCCATCGGCAACCGCGAACGCGCGGCCTATCTCTCGGGGATCGGCACGCAGCGCATCGTGATGTTCGCCTTCGCGATCTCCGGCGGCCTGTCGGCGCTCGGAGGCGTGCTGCTCGCCGGCTATGCCAGCCACGCCGCGCAGGCGATGGGCGACCCCTATCTCCTGCAGTCGATCGCCGCCGTGGTCCTCGGCGGCACCTCGATACTCGGGGGCCGCGGCTCCTATCTCGGCACCGTCGCCGGCGTCATCCTGATCACGCTCCTGCAGTCGATCCTGTCGGTGATGCAGATGGAGGAATTCGGCCGCCAAGTGATCTACGGCGTCGTCATCATCGTGATGCTGCTGCTGTACGGCCGCGAACGTCGGCTGCGCTGACAGGCATCAGAGGAGGGTGAGCTGCGCCTCGGCGGGTTTCCTTGGCGCGCCATCGCGCCGGCTGTGCCGCAGCAGCTCTTCCTCGATGTCGCCGAGATAAGGCGACGGCGGCAGCGAGCGCAGGCTGCCGCGCCACATCCGTTTGAGCGCGCGGCTGAGGAACAGCCGGTCCTTGGCCCGCGTCATCCCGACATAGAACAGCCGCCGCTCCTCGGCCAGCTGGGCTTCGCCGCCGCCGTCGCCCCAGCGGAGCGGCAGAAGGCCGTCCTCGAGGCCGACGATGAAGACGACCGGAAACTCGAGGCCCTTGGCCGCATGGATGGTGAGGAGCGAGACGCTGTCCGCCCGCGGATCCCAGCAGTCCGCCTCGTTCGCCAGGGCCACCCTTTCGGCGAGCGCGCGCAGGTCATTGCCGCTGCTCGCCGCCAGCGCCGTCAGGTGCCGCAGCGCGATCTGCAGCGCTGTCGCGTCGACTGCGTCCGAAGCAACGCGGGCGGCAGCGGCCAGCAGCCCGCTCAACGGCTGGTCGCGGCCATCGGCTGCCGCGAGAGCGTCGGCGGCCGCGAGCAAGGCGCGCACGGCCGGCTGTTCGGCCAGCCGCTCGTGCGAATGCTTCTTGAACGGCATGCCCGAACGGGCGAATGCTTCGCAGAGCGCCGCCGATTGCGCATCCGTGCGGTAGAGCACGGCGATATCGGCGAACGACAGGTTTGCCGCTGCAGCGTCCTCCGTGCGGCCGCTGTCGATCGAGAAGAAGCTGTGCCCGCCGATCACCTGCTCCATCGCGTGCACGACATGCTCCGCCTCGGCAGCTTCCGTCGGCGCGACGTGGATGGCGATGCGTTCCTGCATCCCGCGCACGAAATTGGCGATCTGCCGCTCGCCCGCCGCCGTCGCGATCACTTGGCCTGCGGCCGATACGATCGTGCCGGTCGAGCGATAGTTGCGCACCAGCCGGACGGTCGCCGCGCCCGGATAGTCGGCGAGGAAGCGCTCGAAGCAGGCCGCGTCGGCGCCACGGAAACCATAGATCGCCTGATCGGGATCGCCGATCACGCACAGGTTGCCCTCGGCCGGGGCCAACAGGCGGAGCAGCCAGTACTGCTGCTCATCGACATCCTGGAACTCGTCGACGGAAACCCAGCGAAACCGGTCGCGGTAGAGGGCGGCCAGCCCCCGGTCGTTGTTCAGCATCTGCACCGGCAATCGCACGAGATCGTCGAAGTCGATCCAGTTGCGCAGCGCCAGCGCCTGTTGATAGGCCGTCGACGTCGCTGCAACATCAGCGTCGGCCATACCTTGCGTGCGCTTGGCCTTGGAAATTGCTCCCAGCAGCGAGCGTGCCTTGCGCTCCGGCACGCCGAGCGCAGCCGCCAGCATCGCCCCGCGCTCATCGTCATCGGCGATGCGAAAGCCGCGCTGCAGGCCGGCGGCGTTCGGATACGCCTCGAGGATGGACAGGCCCAGCGAGTGGAAGGTGTGGATCGGGATGCGTCCGGCGCTCTGCGGCAGCATCGCCGCCAGCCGCTCCCGCATCTCGCCTGCCGCGCGCCGCGTGAAGGTGATGGCGAGGCAGGACTCCGGCGCGGCGCCCGCCTCGGCGATCAGATGCGCGATGCGGTGCGTCAGCGTCCGCGTCTTGCCCGAGCCGGGTCCGGCGACGATGAGCAGCGGCCCATGAACGATCTCCACGGCCACGCGCTGAGCCCGATCGAGGCCGGAGACGACATTGCCGGTCGGAGCCTTCGGCGCCGCGGGCGCAGCTTCGACGATCGGCCGCATCGGTGCGGCCGTCGGCGCCACATCGCGCTTCAACGACGCGAGATCGAACAGCTGCCCGCCCGCGGTCTGCCGCCGGAGCTCGGCTTCCTCGAACAGCCGGATGACGCCGTACTCGCCGTCATAGCCAGCCTCGCGGATGACCCTGCCGGCGCGCAGGCGCGCCACCGCTTCGGCCAGCAGCGAAGATTCGGCTCGCGCGATGTCCTCGAGCGGCACCTGCTCGAGGATCGATAGCTCGGCGCCCAACGTCCCGATCACGCGCTCATAGCAGCGCTCCACGGTCTGGCTGGTCGGACCGCTGGTGGTGATCTCCGAGAGGATCTCCGGCAGCGGCACCAGGCTCGACACCGCGCCAGCGCTCGCCGGCGGCACCACGTCCGCCTCGGCGCGATCGGCGAGCGCATCGACACGATGCATCACCCCGACGGTCACGGGCTGGCCGCAGACGGGGCAGCGGCCGCCATGCGCCTTCGTCTCTTCCGGCGACAGGCGCACGTTGCATTTGCGGTGCCCGTCCAGGTGGTACTTGCCCTCCTCGGGAAAGAACTCGACGGTGCCGACATAACCGGCGCCGGTCTCGAGCGCGCGGCGCAGCGCGAAGTAGTCGAGGTCGGTGTCGAACAGTGTCGCCTCGCGCCCCAGCTTCGGCGGCGAATGGGCGTCGGAATTCGACACGAGCCGATAGCGATCGAGGAACGAGATCCGCCAGTTCATCGCCGGGTCGGACGAGAGCCCGGTCTCGACGGCGAAGACGTGGTCGGCGAGATCGCCGTAGCAGTCGCAGATCGTATCGAAGCCCGAGCGCGAGCCCAGCACGGCGAACCACGGCGTCCAGATATGCGCCGGCACCAGATAGGCGTCCGGGCTTGATTCCAGCACGATCTCCAGCAGGTGCCGCGAATCGAGTCCGAGGATCGGGCGCCCGTCCGAGGCGATGTTGCCGATCCGCGCCAGCCGCGCCGCGAAGCGGTCCGCCGCCGCGAAGTCCGGCACATAGACGAGGTGATGGATCTTCCGCGTCAGATCGCCCTTCTTGTAGATCGTGGATATCTCGACCGACAGCATGAACCGGGTGGGTCCAGCGCAGGCCGCCGGCAGCCGCGCCGCAACCTCGCTGGCGATATCGTCGCGCAGCCGGAAGAGCCCCGGCTCCGCCGGCACGAGTTTCTCCTTCAGCTCCGCCCGCCAGACCGGATGCGTGAAGTCGCCGGTGCCGACGACGGTGATGCCCTTCTTGCGCGCCCAGTAGGCGAGATGCTCGAGATCGCAGTCCCGGCTCGTGGCGCGCGAATGCTTGGAATGAATGTGAAGGTCGGCGTGAAACCGCATCGATCGATTCGCCCCCGATAGGCACGCGCTGCGAATCACCTTATTGCTGCGAAGCATATCACGGTCGCCGAGGATCAACATGCGTGGAAGCTGTCTGTGCGGCACGGTTCACTACGAGGTGCGCCTTCCCTTCAGCGGTTTCGTCAACTGCCACTGCTCCCGCTGCCGCAAGGCAACCGGCAGCGCCTACGCCGCCAACGGCGTCGTCGCGCCGGACGCCTTCCGCTGGACTCGCGGCGAAGAGCACGTCGCGCGCTACGATCTTCCGGAGGCGCGCAGCTTCGCCACCGCCTTCTGCCGTCGCTGCGGCTCGCCGCTCCCGCACCTGACCCGCAGCGGCCGCGAGGTCATCCTGCCCGCCGGCTCGTTCGACGAGGATCCCGGCGTCACGCCGTCGGCGCACGTCTTCTGGGAATCCCGCGCCACGTGGTTCGCACCGCGGGGCTGATCCTTGACCCTGGATCGTGCCGCCCACGCGCGGCTTGACTCGCGGTTAGCCGTGGGCCAGTTCGGCAGCAGCGAACGAAAGGGTGAGGCATGGAAGAACTGCTGAAGCGCAATGTCGAATGGGCGGCCGAACGCAAGCGGGCCGACCCGGAATTCTTTCGCCGCCTCTCCCGCTTGCAGGCGCCGGAATATATGTGGATCGGCTGCTCCGACAGCCGCGTCGCCGCCAACGTCATCGCCGGCCTGCAGCCGGGCGAGGTCTTCGTCCACCGCAACGTCGGCAATCTCGTCAACCCTGGCGACCTCAACTGCCTCTCGGTCGTGCAGTTCGCCGTCGACGTGCTGAAGGTGAAGCACATCATCGTCTGCGGACATCACAATTGCGGCGGCGTGCAGGCGGCCCTCGACGGCACGCGGCACGGCCTCATCGACTATTGGCTGCACCCCATCCGCGATCTCGCCGAGACGCACGCCCAGCAACTGGCGAAGCTGCACGACCATGGCGCCCGCTGG
>JBKOWC010000033.1:0-10911 GCA_046724215.1 Pseudomonadota bacterium
GTTCTCGCCCACCGTGCCCAGCATGATGAAGCCGCGCACGCCGGCCCGCAGCTGCCGCTCGATATGCGCCGCCGTGGCCGCGAAATCGATCGACTGGTCCGCCTTGAAATGCGTCGTGCACGCCGGAAACACGCCCTGCCAATTCGCCTTCATCTCGATTCTCCCGCGTTCAATTGCATCAGTGGATGTCGATCACCGGCTTGCCCAGCACCTGCGGCCGCGGCGTGACGCCGAGGCCAGCTCCGGTCGGCGCCGCCATGCGGCCGTTCACCCGCTTGGGCGCGCCGTCGGCCAGGCTGACAGTGACATAGCTGTTGAAGTCCGTCGCCGCGAAGCGGAACTGCTCGGGCGTGCTCTGCGCCAGATGCGCGATCGCCGCCGTCACGATGTCGCCGCCCCAGCTGTCCTCGATGGTCATGGCGACGCCGAGCGACACACAGAGGTCGCGCGCCTCCCGCGCCCGCGTCAGGCCGCCGAACTTGCTGATCTTGATGTTGACGACGTCCATGGCCCGGTCGGCGCTGCCGCGCAACAAGGTCGTCATGTCGTCGATGCATTCGTCGAGCACGAACGGATTGTCGATGTGCCGGCGGACGCTCAGGCACTCCTCATAGGTCAGGCAGGGCTGCTCGACATAGAGATCGACGTCGCGCACCGCCCGGCAGACCCGCATCGCCTCGTGCGGCAACCAGCCGGTGTTGGCGTCGGCGACAAGTCTGTCCCCGGTTTTGAGTTTCGCGGACACGGCGCGGATGCGCTCGATGTCGATGTCGGGGTCGCCGCCGACCTTGAGCTGGAAGCGCGTGTAGCCCTCGGCCCGGTAGCCGGCGACGCGCGCCGCCATCGCCTCCGGCGCATCCTGCGAGATGGCACGATAGAGGATGATGTCCTCGCCATGCCGCCCGCCGAGCAGCGTCGAGAGCGGCTGGCCGCAGGCCTGGCCCAGGATGTCCCAGCAGGCGATGTCGATCGCCGACTTCACGTAGGGGTGGCCCTTGAGATGGACCTCCATGTGCCGGTTGAGCGGCTCGAGCTGCGTCGGGTCTTGTCCGATCAGATGCGGTGCCAGTTCGGCTATCCCCGTGCGCACGCCGGCGGCATAGGATGGGAGATAGGCCGAGCCCAGCGGGCAGACCTCGCCATGGCCGACGATCCCCGCATCAGTCTCGATGCGCACGACGGTGCTGTCGAAGACCTCGACGAACTTGCCGCGCGCCCAGGCATAGCGCCCCTCGACCAGCGGCAGGTCGACCTGGAAGGCCTGCAGGCGCGTGATCCGCATCAGGCTTTCCTTCCTGCGCGATGCTCGCGCAGGAACGCGACCAGGTCGGTGCCGGCATCGAGGATGTGGCGGCGCAGCAGGTCGCAGGCCGCCGTCCTGTCGCCGCGCCGGCAGAGCGCCAGGAGACTGCGGTGCTCCTCCTCGGCGCGCGCGACGCCGCCGGTAAGCAGAAGCTGCAGGCGCAGGTAACGGTCGGTGTTGTTGTGCAGGTTCTGCACCAGCGCCAGGCTGCGCGGCCGGTTCGCCGGGCCATAAAGGGCGGCATGGAACGTCCAGTTGAGCTGGCCCCACTTGCCGACGTCGGCCTTGTCGAAGGCGGCCTCGTAGGTGTCGAGGATCGCCGCCGCGGCCGCCAGATCCGCCTCCGCCTGCTTCGGCATGGCGCGGGCCAGCAGGTCGCACTCGAGCAGCGCCCGGTTCTCGAACAGCTCCTCGATCTCGCCGAGCGACAGTTCCGCCACGACCGCGCCCCGGTGTGGGAAGAAGGTCACCAGCCCTTCAGACTCGAGCTGCCGCAGCGCCTCGCGCACGGGAATGCGGCTGACGCCATAGGCGACGGCGATGGCATCCTGGCGCAGCTGGGCGCCCTCGGCGACCTCGCCGCTCAGGATCTTCTCGCGCAGCGATTGGCTGACGGCATCGGTGATGGTCTGCCGCCGGATATCGACGGACTCCAGCGGCGCCGCTGCCAAGCGTTCGGACTGCGATGCGATCTGGACCACGAGCCCCTCCAAACTCGGAAACTTTATATTGTATAAAATATCCCGCGTCCAGTCCTTCTTCTCATCCCTTGGTCAGAGCAGGGACTTGGCGCGCTCGGTGTGCCTTCCGTATAACGCCGGCCATGTCTCGATCGTCCTCCACCGCCGCGCCATGACGCCACGGCCGCGCGCCCTGCTCCGCTCCCTGTTCGATGCCGCGCTCGGTGCCGCTGACCCGACCCGCTGTGTTCCGCCCCACCTGCCGTCGCCGCCCAAGGGCCGGACCGTCGTCGTCGGCGCCGGCAAGGCCGCGGCCAAGATGGCGCGGGCGGTCGAAGACCATTGGCCGGGTCCGCTTGAAGGGCTCGTCGTGACGCGCTACGGCCACGGCGTTCCCTGCCAGCGCATCGAGGTGGTCGAGGCCGCCCATCCCGTGCCCGACGCGGCCGGACAGAAAGCGGCGGCCCGCATCCTCGAGTCGGTGCAGGGCCTGACACCGGCCGACCTCGTCCTCTGCCTCATCTCGGGCGGCGGGTCGGCCCTGCTGGCCCTGCCGGCGCCCGGCCTCACGCTCGACGACAAGCGCTCGGTCAACCGTGCGTTGCTCAAATCCGGCGCCAACATCGCCGAGATGAACTGCGTACGAAAACACCTCTCGGCGATCAAGGGCGGGCGGCTTGCGGCAGCCGCGGCGCCGGCGCAGGTCGTCAGCCTCCTCATCTCCGATGTGCCCGGCGACGATCCCGCGGTGATCGCATCGGGCCCGACGGTACCCGATCCGACGACGTTTGCGGACGCCCTTGCCGTGCTGGAGAAGTACGCGATCACCGAGCCGGCGTCGGTCATCGCCCGCTTCAAGTCCGCCACCGACGAAACGCCGAAGCCTGGCGACGCGCGCCTCGCGCGCGGCGAGACGAAGATCATCGCGCGCCCGCAGGACTCGCTGGAAGCCGCGGCGGCGGCGGCGCGAGCGGCCGGCTACACGCCCGTTATCCTCGGCGACAGCATCGAGGGCGAGGCGCGCGACGTGGCGCTCGTCCATGCCGGCATCGCGCGGCAGGTGACGCGCTTCGGTCAGCCGGCGGCGCCGCCCGCCGTCATCATCTCCGGCGGCGAGACGACGGTGACAGTCCGCGGCAGGGGTCGCGGCGGCCGCAACGCCGAGTTTCTGCTGGCCCTCGCGGTAGCCCTGAACGGTGCACCCGGCATTCACGCCATCGCCGGCGATACCGATGGCATCGACGGCACCGAAGACAATGCCGGCGCCCTCCTCGGTCCCGACAGTCTCGCGCGCGGCGCAGACCTCGGAATCGACGCGCGCCGTGCACTCGCCGACAACGACGGTTACGGATTCTTTGCAGCGCTCGGCGATCTCGTCGTCACCGGGCCTACTCGCACCAATGTGAATGACTTCCGCGCCATCCTGGTCGAGCGCGGCGAAAGATAACTTCCTTGCCGCGTTCCATCCCGCTAGGGTGCCGCCTGCATGAGACGTCATCGCAAAGCGAAAATCGTCGCGACGCTCGGGCCCGCGACATCGACGCCGCAGGCGATCCGCGCCTTGTTCGAGGCCGGGGTCGATGTCTTCCGCCTCAATTTCAGCCACGGCCTGCATGAGGGACATCGGGCGTGCTTCGATCAGATCCGCCAGATCGAAACCGCCTGCGGCCGACCCATCGGCGTGATGATGGATCTGCAGGGGCCGAAGCTGCGCGTCGGCAAGATCACCGGTGGCGAGGCGGCCTTGAAGGCCGGCGCTGCCTTCCGCCTTGATATGGACCCTGCCCCTGGCGATGCCGGCCGCGCGCCGATGCCGCATCCGGAAATCTTCAAGGCGATCGCGCCCGGCACCGATCTCCTGATCGATGACGGCCGCCTGCGGCTGCGCGTCGAGCGCTGCGGCGATGATTTCGCCGAGACGACTGTCGTCACCGGCGGCCGCCTCAGCGACCGCAAGGGCGTCAACGTGCCCGGCGCCGTGCTGCCGATCTCGGCACTGACCGAGAAGGATCGCCAGGACCTGCAGTTCGGTCTCGATCTCGGTGTCGACTGGGTGGCGCTGTCGTTCGTGCAGCGGCCCGAGGACGTGGCCGAAGCCCGCCGCCTCATCGCCGGCCGTGCCGCGGTCCTGGTGAAGCTGGAGAAACCGGCGGCCATCGATCGACTGCAGGAGCTGATCGAGCTGACCGACGCGGTGATGGTGGCGCGCGGCGACCTCGGCGTCGAGATGCCGCCGGAAGATGTGCCGGCGCTGCAGAAGCGGATCATCGCCGCCTGCCGCGCTGCCGGCAAGCCGGTGGTCGTGGCGACGCAGATGCTTGACTCGATGGTGCACGCGCCGGCCCCGACGCGGGCGGAAGCCTCCGACGTCGCCACGGCGGTCTACGACGGCGCCGATGCGGTGATGCTGTCGGCAGAGACGGCCTCGGGAGAATATCCGCTCGAGGCCGTATCGATGATGAACCGCATCATCCGCCGCGTCGAGGAGGACCCCTACTACCGCCGCGTCATTCATGCGCAACACTTCGAGCCGGAAGCCACCGCATCGGACGCCATCAGCGCCGCGGCCGCGCAGGTCGCGCACACGCTCTCGGCCGCCGCCATCGTCACCTACACGACCTCGGGCTCGACGACATTGCGCGCGGCGCGCGAGCGCCCGGAGGTCCCGATCCTCTGCCTCACCGAGCGCATGGGCACGGCGCGGCGCCTGGCCCTGTGCTGGGGCACCCACTGCGTGCAGACGCAGGACGTCAGCAGTTTCTCCGAAATGGTCGAGAAGGCCTGCCGCATCGCGCGCGAGCAGGACATCGCCGGGAAGGGCCAGCGACTCGTCGTCACCGCCGGCGTACCCTTCGGCACGCCCGGCGCCACGAACGTGCTGCGGATCGCGTGGGCGGAAGATTAGGGACTCGCCACCCGGAAGATCAGCCGCTGATAGACATAGCCCACCGCAACAAGGCAGATGCCGAGCCCGAAGAACGAGAAGACGCGGTAGAGGTCGGGCAGCGCCGCAGCGTCGATCAGGAACACCTTGCAGATGGCGACCATCACGACCGCCATCGACGCATAGCGCAGCGCCCGCCCATGGGTAGCGATGCCGCCGACCAGGAGAACCACGCCGTAGAGGAGCCACGCCGCGGAGTAGGTGTAGGTCTCGGCATCCGACGGTACGGCACCGTCGAGGTATTCGCCCTGAAACCACTGCCGCACCTCGAGCGACACGAAGGCAAAGCCCAAGACGATCGCAAGGCATCCGGAGGCGAGTGCAAGACGGCTTTCGCCGCGGCGCTCGAACAGCCGTGCGGCGACGAGCATGAGCAGCGCCGGAATTCCATAAGCCGGCAGCAGCAGATTCACGACTCTCTGGGTGGCGACCGACAGATGAGCGAGTAGAGGATTCGCGGCGACGAGAGCGCCGACGACCAGCGCCAGAGCCCCGATGCACAACGCGACCCGGGCGCCCCACACGGTTGCGGGGCGTGCGCGCCAGATTGTCGTCGCCAACAGCCCGAGACCGATGACGAGCCAGGCGATGACGAGGGCCGCGAGCTCGCCCAGTCCGAAGGCATCGGCCGCCATGTCGGCGCCGTGGAAGGCGTGCCGGATCTCCAGCGACACCAGGACGAGGCCGATCAGCGCCGCCCCCGCTTCCAGGGCCGTCACCAGGTGGTCGTCGGCCTGGCGGCGAAAGATGATCGCCGCCGTGATGAACCCGATGAAAGGGATGCCGTACCCGTAAAGGATCCAGTTGAAGATCGGCGTGTCGCCGAGCGGCATCTGGAAGATGAGCGGCACCGGACACAGTCGGGCCAGCACGAGCGCGCCGAAGATCCAAGCGGACCGGCGCAGCCAGGGAATGTCGAGTCGCTGTTCGACCCAGGCGATCGCCGGCAGCTGCGACGACCACGCGACCGCCATCCAGTTGTGCTCCAGCTCCAAAGGCACGGCCAGCGCCACGAAACCGGTGACGCCGAGAGAAAAGACGCCGAGCGCATGGCGGTAATCCGTCTCGGTCGCGCGGTGCCGGGCGACCCGTTCGGCGGCGATGAGATGCAGGCCTGCCAGCGCCAAGCTGACGAGGCCCCACGGCGGAACGCCGGCATGTCCGCGTAGCCGGCCGTAGGCGACCAGGAAGTACAGCGCGCTGGTGGCGACCGAAAAAAGCGCCCAGCGGATCTTTCCCTCCGCACCCCAAAGCCCGGCAAAGCCGCCGAGCGCGAACAGCGCACCGAGCGACGTCGTCGCCGTCAGGAAATCGGAAACGAACGCGGCATTGGCGCCGCTCTCGAAAGGTTCCGGCCAGGATGCCAACACCAGTAGGCCGAGACCTGCCGCCAGCGCCGCCAGAAACTCCGCGTCCTTGCGCAGGCGCGCCAGCACGAGGACGAACGCACTGAGCAGGCCGAAGAAGAGCCACTCGAGAGGCGCATAGTCATGCGCCGCAACGACAAGCGCCGTCAGACCGAGGGCCGCCGCGATCGTTCCCGCGGCCGTGTACTTCAGTCCGCGTTCCACCGGGGGCGGCTGGTTTGCCGGCGCGCCGCGGACCGACCAGACCGCCAGCACCGCGCTCCCGGCGAGGAACAGCAATACCCAGATCCGTTCGCTTGCGGGCGGCGTCTGGTAGGTCGTCATGGCGAGCCACAGCAAGACCCAGAACATGCCGCCGGTGACGGCGACAGCGGCAAGCCACCACCAGGCCCGTCGTCGCGAGAGCACCTGTGTGCCGAGCTGCAACAGGAACAGATAAACGAACAGCACGTCGGGGTGCGGCTCTTCGCCGCCGACGATCGCGGGCGTCAGAAAGCCGCCGGCAAGGCCGACGAGCCCGACGAACGGGCCCTGGCGCAGTGATAAACCGACCGCACCGGCCGTCACGCCCGCAAGCACGGCGAAACCGACTGTCGGTGTCAGCAGGTCATAGAGCGAGACGGCAACGAACAAACTCGCGAACAGGAACGCCGCGCCGCCAGCCGACAGCGCCTGGGCGACGATCGTCGACCGCTCGAGCATGAACTCGCCCGCCGCCAGCAAGAAGATGCCGAGCGTGATCCCGAGCAGGACGCGAACGCCCGGTCCGAGCAGGCCCGCGTCGATCGAATACTTGACGAGGAAGGCGCCGGCGAGTGCCAAGGCCACCCCGCCAACCCAAACGAAGACGCGGGCGCCGATGCGCTCCTCAAGCGCGGGTGCTGCGGCGCGAGCAGTCGCGGCACTTGCCGGCCGCGGCGCGGCCTCGTTGGTGACTTCGCCAGAGCGCGGTGGCTCGACGGCGGACGACTCCTCGCGCGGAGCAACCAGCTCCGCTGCCGCCAGGGGCGAAGCGACCGGTTCATCCACCGGTGCCACGACTTCTGCGACTGCGGCGATGGTCGGCGCGGTTTCCTGGGGCTCGGCTGGTTCCGCGGCCGCAGCCTGCCGGCGAAGTTCCGCCAGTTCGCCGCGCAACTGGCCGAGCGTCGCGCGCAGGGCCATGATGTCGCGCGACAGCTGGCCGGTACGCGCGAGCGCGACGAAGGCGGCAGTCGGCACGCCGATCACCAGCCCGATCGCCAGAAGCACAAGCAGTACTTCCAAGTCAATTGCCCTTGTTGTCGATCAAGCGATTGTAGCGCACTCAGCGTGTCGAGGATATTGCTTTCAGGTCAATGAGTTACGTGAACAATCTTGTTCACATTGATGGGCCGCGCCATAGATGACCGGCGCATTCCGAGGGAATCGGCCGATGAGCGACGACAAGACCTACGTCCGCACCACCTGCCCGCGTGACTGCTACGACAGTTGCGGCATCGTCGTCGTGAAGCGCAACGGCTCCGTCGCCAAGGTGCTGGGCGATCCGGAGCATCCCGTGACCCGCGGCGCGCTCTGCGGCAAATGCGCCATCGCCTACAACGGCGTCTGGCGGGACCCGGCGGCGCGGTTGTCGCAGCCTCTCCGGCGTGTCGGCAGCAAGGGCGAAGGCCGCTTCGAGCCGGTGACGTGGGAGGCAGCGCTGAGCGAAATCGCCGCTCGGTTGCGGATGATTGTGGATCAGCATGGCCCGCGGACGATCTGGCACACGCACTACACCGGCACCTGTTCGAAGATCGCGGGCGGATTTCCGCTGCGCTTCTTCAACCGCCTGGGCGCCAGCGAGGTCGAACCGGACAGCATCTGCAACTTGGCCGGGCAACAGGCGCTCGAGTTCGTCTACGGCACGGCGGTGCTGGGCTTCGACCCCCGCACCGCGCGCGACGCCGGCTGCCTGGTGCTCTGGGGCGTGAACCCCGCGGCCTCCGGACCGCACGCGCACAAGCATTGGTTCAAAGCGGCCCCGGGCCGCAAGATCGTCGTCGATCCCGTGCGGACGCCGACCGCCGAAGCCGCCGATCTGCATCTGCAGGTCTTTCCCGGCAGCGACGCCGCCCTCGTGTTTGCAATGCTGCATGTCCTGCAGCGCGACGGGCTTGTCGACCGTCAGTTCCTCGCCGACCATGCGATCGGCTGGGACGAAATCGAGCCGCAGCTCGCGGCATGCGCGCCCGAATGGGGCCAGTCACAGACCGGCGTCGCCGCCAGCTTGATCGAGGAAGCCGCTCGCACCTATGGGCGCGGACCGTCGCTGCTCTGGCTTGGCCAGGGACTGCAGCGCCAGCCCACCGGCGGCAACGTCATGCGCGCCTGCGCGCTGCTGCCCGCGGCGACCGGCAACATCGGCAAGCCCGGCGCCGGCTTCTACTACCTCAACGGCAGCGGTCGCAAAGGCATCCGCGAAAGCTACATCGCGGCACCGCATCTCCGCCGCCAGCCGCAGCGCACCCTGAGCCACATGGACCTGGCCGCGACACTCGAAGACGCCGCAAAGGCGCAGGCCCTCTTCTGCTGGAACATCAACATCGCCGCCTCGAATCCCGAGCAAACCCGGTTGCATCGCGCCTTGCAGCGCCACGACCTCTTCACCGTCGTCGTCGATGCCTTCCAGACCGACACGGCGGACTTCGCCGATTTCGTCCTGCCGGCCGCCGGCTTCCTCGAATTCGACGACCTGGTGTCGTCCTATTTCAATCTGTCTCTGGGGGCGCAAGTGAAGGCCATGGAGCCGATCGGCGAATCCCTGCCGAATCAGGAGATTTTCCGTCGCCTGGCGAGCGCCATGGGCTATGACGAAGCCGAACTGTTCGAGCCCGATGCGCAGATCCTGGAGACACTGCTGCGCGACGCGGGCGTCGCCGGCGGCTTCGCCGCGCTCGCCGAGAAGGGCACCATCGATCTCTGGCCGCAGCCCGTCGTCCAATTTGCCGACGGCAGGTTTCCGACCCCGAGCGGCAAGATCGAGATCGCCTCTGCCCGTGCCGAGGCGGCGGGTCATCCCCGCGTGCCATTGCCGCAAGTCGATCCGCGCCCGGCGGATGGTCGTCTGCGCCTGTTGTCGCCGGGGACCCCCTGGCTGATGAACAGCAGCTACGGCAACGATGCGGGCATTCTCGCCAAGCTCGGCCCGGCGACCGTCACCTTGCATCCGGACGACGCGGCGGCCCGCGACATCAAGGACGGCGACGCGGTCGAATTGATGAACGACACCGGACGACTGTCGCTCGTCGCCCGGACCGCAGCAATCGTCCCGCGCGGCACCGCGCTCGCCGGCAAGAGCCGGTGGCTGCGCGGGTCGCAACAGGGAGCCAACGTCAATGTGCTCAACCCCGGCCGCAAGACCGACATGGGCGAAAGTTCGGCGGTACACGGGGTCGAGGTGACGATCGAGCGCGCCGCGGCCACCCGGTGACACGCTAGGGCTTGCGCGTCGCAGAGGGGGAAACGAACCTAGATCTGCTTGTCCTTCAGCCGCTGCTTGAGCTGCTCGATGTTGTCGACGACGCCGGGCATGTTCGGATTCACGGCCAGGGCACGCTGGAAGGCCGCGATCGCGTCTTCGTCGCGATCGAGGGCGGCGTCGATGAGGCCGAGGCCGGAGAGCGCGCCGAAGTGGCGCGGTTCGAGCGCCAGCGTCTTGTCCACGTCGGCGAGCGAACCCTGGTAGTCGCCGACCATCCACAGGACCGTGGCGCGCTTGTTCCATCCCTCGGCGAAATCGGGGGCCAGTTCGGTAATCTTGCTGAAATCCGCCAAGGCGGTTTTGTAGTCCTGGCTGTTCATGGCTTCGATGCCGTCGCCCATCAGCTTGGTGACTTCGGCGTTGTCCGACTCCAGCCAGATGGCCCAGATCTGCTGCTCGATCGTGCGGCCGACCAGATAACCGGTGGCGGACTTCAGTTTGGCGAACAGGTCGTCGAGGCGCGGATCCTTCTGGTCGGCGTGCCCCGCACCGCAGGCGTGGACTGCCAAGGCAAAGACTGACGCAAACAGAGCGACACGCGATCGGTTCATGCCGGTAGCCTAGGGCGACCGCTCCGTGCCTGCCAATAGGATTTGCGCTTGCCGGAAGACACGAAGCCGTGAATTCTCGGCCCATCCATCCGTAGCGCCAGCGACCATCCATGACGATTGTGGACAGCTTCTCGTCCAGCTATGCCGAAGCGCGCGCGAAGTTCCGTGCCGCGTCGCGGGAAGCCGGCGCCGTCGTGACGACCTACTGCAACCCTGCTGCCGGCCCCCCGTCTGGCGCCGGCGAGGAACCGTTGTCGACCGACGCGGCGTGGTTCGGGCCGCGCGACGCCAGCGAGGTCGTCTATGTGCAGTCGGGGACGCACGGGATCGAGGGCTTCTGCGGCTCCGGCATCCAGGCGGGATGGCTCGGTCAGGGGCTGCACCGTGAATTGCCGGCCGACACCGCGCTCCTGCTCGCCCATGCCATCAATCCGCACGGGTTCGCCTGGCAGCGTCGGGTGACCGAGGACAATGTCGACCTCTACCGCAACTTCGTCGACCACGACGGCACCTATCCGGCGAACCCCGGCTACGAGGCCTTGCACGACGCCATCTGTCCCCAGG
>JBKOWC010000238.1:0-5313 GCA_046724215.1 Pseudomonadota bacterium
GCGCGCGCCGAGTCCGCCGGCGGGAAAAGCGCATGATCCTCGGCATCGGCAACGACATCATCGACATCCGCCGCATCGAGCGGACGCTGGAGCGTTACGGCCGGCGTTTCATCGAGCGCGTGTTCACGCCGGTCGAGCAGAAGAAATCGGAAGGCCGCCGCAACCGCGCCGCCAGCTACGCCAAGCGCTTCGCCGCCAAGGAGGCCTGCTCCAAGGCGCTCGGCACCGGCTTGCGCAACGGCGTTTTCTGGCGCGATCTCGGCGTCGTCAACCTGCCGTCGGGCAAGCCCACGCTGCTGTTGACCGGCGGCGCTGCGGCGCGCCTCAGGGATATGACGCCAGCCGGCATGCGCGCGCAGATCGACCTCACGATCACCGACGATTTTCCCCAGGCGCAAGCGATCGTGATCATCTCCGCCGTGTCCGACGGAACCACGTAGAGCCTTCTTACACCTGGAGGACCTCGTCGAGTTCGGAGAAACCGCGCAGTTCTTTGCGCGTCCGCGCGACGAATGCACGCGGGGTCACACTACCGACATCGGTACGGCGCGATGGAGCGAATCCACAATTCGTGCCGCCCGCGCGCGGGCGGCCGCTCACTGCCGGAAGATCGTCCACTCGCCGGAATCGCCGGTGAGCAGCCCGCGGCCGGGCTTCATTTCGCCGGATCCGGCGACGTCGCGTGGCGGCCCCCACTTGGACTTGGCCTCCTGGTCGGCGCAGCCGCGGAGGGACAGCACGGCGGCCAGCGCCACCAGGACGATGGAGAGGGGCGTCATCGTCCGAGTTGCAGAACGCATCAGAATTTCACCCGGGTTCCCGTGAAGAACATATTGGCGTTGCCGACGTCCTCGGCGGGGAAGGCGGCGGCGCCGGTGCCGGTGCCCTCGTGGACCCAGAAGTGGCGGTAGGCGGCGAAGAGTTCCATGCCCCATTTGTCGATGTTCTGCACCACGGCGACGCCGAACACCTGCCCATGATCGCCGTCGACGGTGAGGTCCCAGTCTTCGCCCCACTCGACGCTGAAGGCCGTCTTGCCGAAGCTGAACCAGGGGTCCGGCGTCAGATAGCCGAGCTTGGCATAGTAGGTGAAGGGGTCGTTGCGGTCGTTGTTCTGCATCTGACGCTCGCCCGCCGCAACGGTGGCGCTGAGGCCGAAGGGGAACAGTACCGAGGCCGATCCTGCGATCTCGATGTCGAAGTTCGTGAAGACGGCGCCGGCGGCCGGATTCTTCGGGTTGAGGCCCTTGCGGTCCTGGTAGCCGACGCCGGCTTCGATCTTCGTTCCTTCGATCTCGTCCTTGTAGTGCAGCGCCACCTCAAACCGTCCGGTCGAATCCTGCAGGGTGCCCGAGGTGTTCGGCGCCGTGGGACCGCTGCCCTGCGCCAGACTGGCCTGCAGGTTGAAGCCGTAGAAGGTCGGCGTATCGTAGCGGATCTCGTCGTCGCGGCCGCCATCGAAATTGGCGAAAATCTGATTCATGCGTCGGCGCGTGCCGAGATGGTCGCCCGGGCTGAAGAACATGGCGCCGCCGAGCTTCTGGACGTCCGATTCCTGCGTGAGGTAGGTGCCCGACAGGTCGTATTCGGCGACGCCGTCGGTGGCGACCGAATCCTGGCCGATCGTGAACTTGCCGAAGGTCTTGCTGGTCAGCGACACCGACGCGCGCCGGATGCGGATCGCCGTGTCGGAGCCGTTGGCAGGAATGAAGCCGCTGTTTCTCTGGGTCTGGTCGATATTGCTCGATGAGTTCGACCGGAGGTCGAATTCGAGGTTGGCGTTGAGCTTGAGATCGTCGTCCGGGACCACCTCGCCGATGAAGCGCAGGCGCGTGCTGGATATGTCGTTGTCGACGTTGAAGAGGTTCGTCTGGTGGCTGTCGTCGAAGACAAGCAGGCCGCGGTCGATCTGGCCGGAGACGGTGAGCTTGACCTTGTCGCTGCCGTTCACGACCTGGGCAGAGCCCTTGGGCGGCTGCTGTTTCTGCATCGCCGCGTCGGTCGCCTTCTGGGCCGCGACCAAGTCGTCAAGCTTCTTCTGCAGATCCTGGATCTGCTGCTGCATCTTCTGGATGACCTGCTGCTGAGCATCATCGGCGCGCGTCGCCCCGGATGCCAACATCAAGGCAATCACCGTCGCGGCCGATACGCCGGAGCGACGGCGCGCACGTCCGCCCGCGCCCCAAAGCGGGCGCCCCCTGGCCTCATCCGACATGTCCTGACTCCCCACCTTGACCGCCGCTTCATGCGGCGTTGATCCCCGATGTGGATTCGATACCGCCGACCCAAATCGCGGTCAATATCAATTGGAGACTTGATAAAATAATTCACGAATCCAAAAATTGTCTTGTCTTGTAATTCTCAAGACATCTATTGGTAATGTTAAAGTCAACATACCGTCATTACATATTCTACTTTCGATTAGCCTGCGAACGACAGCAAGGCGCATCGGCCGGGCAGCAGGGCCCGGCTCCCGGCGCGGCGCCCGCCCGCGGCTCAGCGGCGCCGGCCGGACGCGGGGCGGCTGTCGAATGCGGTCCGGGACCGAAGTGCCGCGGCTGGCGGGCCGTTCGCGCGACATCGTGGCGCCGACGGTTGCGCTTGACAGGCCCCGGTGCCATGGGCTTGATCCTGCTGCCTTAATCAACCAAGCCCGCCCCGGTCCACCGCCCCATGACAGGCCCAAGAACCATGACACGCAGCAGCGCCGGATCCGCCATGGAGACGGTCAGGACGATCGTCTATGCGGTCCTGATCGCGATCGTCGTGCGGACGTTCGCCTACGAGCCGTTCAACATCCCGTCGGGCTCGATGAAGCCGACGCTGCTGGTGGGCGACTATCTGTTCGTGTCGAAGCTGGCCTATGGCTACAGCCGTTATTCGTTTCCGTTCGGCTGGCCGCCCTTCGCGGGCCGCGTCTGGTCGTCGCCGGTGCAGCGCGGCGACGTCGTCGTCTTCAAGCATCCGCCGAAGCAGGACGAGGACTACATCAAGCGCATCGTCGGCCTGCCCGGCGACCGCATCCAGATGAAGCAGGGCATCCTCTACATCAACGACCAGCCGGTGAAGCGGGAGCAGATCGAGGACTGGTACGATGCGGAGAAGGACGTGACGCTGAAGCAGTATGTCGAAACGCTGCCGAACGGCGTTCAGCACCGGATCGTCGAGCGCTCCGACGACGACCCCAGCGACAACACCCCGGTCTTCGAAGTCCCGGCGGGCGCCTACTTCGCCATGGGCGACAACCGCGACAACTCCTCCGACAGCCGTGTCTGGGGCTTCGTGCCCGAGGACAATCTGGTCGGCCGCGCTTCCTTCATCTTCTATTCCACGGCCGGCGGCGCGCTGTGGAAGGTCTGGGAATCGCTGCCGGCGACGCGCCTGGACCGGCTGTTCACCGGGGTGCATTGAGCCGCGCCGCCGCCGATAACGCTCTGGCGGAGCAGCTGGCCGACACCTTCGGCTATCGATTCTCGCGTCCCGATCTGCTGCGCGAGGCGCTGACGCATCCGAGCGCGTCCTCGCCGAGCCCGCGGGCGTCGCGCCCGCGGCCGGCGAAGCAGCGCGGCTACGAGCGGCTGGAATTCCTCGGCGATCGCGTGCTCGGCTTGGTCGTCGCCGATCTGCTCTACCGCAACTTCCCGGACGAGGACGAAGGGGCGCTCGCCAAGCGCCTGGCCGGGCTCGCGCGCAAGGACACGCTGGCCCGCGTCGCGCGGGCGGCCGACCTCGGCCCCCACCTCATCCTGTCCCGGGCCGAGGCGGGGGCGGGCGGCCGCGGCAACCCGGCGCTGCTCGCCGATGCCTGCGAGGCCGTGATCGGCGCGCTCTACCTCGATGGCGGACTCCCGGCCGCAGCCGGCTTCATCCGCCGCTACTGGCAGCCGCTCATGGCGGCGGAGGTGCGGCCGCCGCAGGACGCGAAAACCTCGCTGCAGGAATGGGCGCAAGGGGCGGGGCTGCCGCTGCCCGTCTACCGCACGGTGCGGACCGAGGGTCCGCCGCACGAGCCGCTGTTCGCCGTCGAGGCGAGCGTCGAGGGGCAGGCGCCGGTGACCGGCAGCGGCCGCACCAAGCGCGCGGCCGAGCAGGCCGCGGCCACGGCGCTGCTCGACCGGGTCAGGGCCGCCCATGGCTGAGGCGTCCGCGCGCTGCGGCTTCATCGCCATCATCGGCGCGCCCAATGTCGGCAAATCGACTCTGCTGAACAGCCTGGTCGGCGCCAAGCTGTCGATCGTCTCGCCGAAGGTGCAGACGACGCGGATGCGGGTGCTCGGCGTCGCCGTCCACGACACGGCGCAGCTGGTCTTCATCGACACGCCCGGCATCTTCGCGCCGCGCCGCCGCCTCGACCGCGCCATGGTGCACGCCGCCTGGCGCGGCGCCGCGGACGCGGATGTCGTCCTGCTGCTCGCCGACGCGACGCGCCGCGGCATCGACGACGACACGCGGCGCATCATCGATGGGCTCAAGCGCTCCGGACGCCCGGCCGTGCTGGCCCTCAACAAGATCGATCTGGTGGCGCGCGAAAAGCTGCTGCCGCTGGCCCAGGCGTTCGATGCCGAAGGGATCTTCAGCGATCTCTTCATGATTTCGGCCGAGACCGGCGACGGCGTCGGGGATCTCGCCCGCGCGCTGGCCGGCCGCATGCCCGAGGGTCCCTGGCACTATCCGGCCGACCAGCTGTCGGACCTGCCGCTGCGGCTGCTGGCCGCGGAGACCACGCGCGAGCATCTCTTCCGCCAGCTGCACGACGAACTGCCCTACGAGTTGGCCGTCGAGCCGGAGAGCTGGGAGGACTTCAAGGACGGCAGCGTGCGCATCGCGCAGGTGATCTATGTCCAGCGCGAGAACCAGAAGCCGATCGTCCTCGGCCGCGGCGGCCAGCGCATCAAGGCGGTGCGCAGTGCCGCGCAGCGGGACTTGGAGGCCCTGCTCGAGCGCTAGGTGCATTTATTCCTGCACGTCAAGGTCGGCGCCGACTGGGCGGACGACCCCGGCCGCTTCCGCGACCTCGGCCTCGAATACGACGTGTGAGGGTTCAAGACCCATAGGCGCTAAGAAAGACGCTGCGAACACAGCTTCTTGCCAGTGAGCCAACTTCACCCGTGTTCCTTAGAGCCGATCCAAGAAGTTGTTGAGTCGGAAGAATCGGATGTGATTCATTGTCGGGCACCCGAATCGAAGGAGGGGGTGCTCGATGTGGACGCCTGAACATCGCCGCGCGGCGGAGCGCCGCGGTTTGCGATATCCCAGCGATCTGACCGATGCCGAATGGGTGCTGGTCGAGCCGGCGATCCCGCCGGCCAAGCG
>JBKOWC010000052.1:0-7357 GCA_046724215.1 Pseudomonadota bacterium
CCTCGATGCCCCACTACGATGAGGACTTCGGCCGCATCCGCTGGCTAACCCAAGAGGAAGAGGCGAGGATAGTGACTCTCCTGCGCTCATACGGCGAGCACATCATTGCGGACTATGTGATCGTGGCAATCGACACAGGGATGCGTCGTGGCGAGCAGCTGGGGCTGGAACCGAAGCAGGTCGAGTCGGGATGGGTCCACCTTTGGAAAACCAAGACCAATACGCCGCGTTCGATCCCCCTGTCGCCGCGGGCAGAGGCGATCCTGGAGGCCCGGAAGCCCTCTGGGCTCTTCCAGAGGCTGAAGACGCATACTCTGCGATGGTACTGGGACCGCACCAGGGCTGAGATGGGTCTCGCACAGGACGAGCATTTCGTGGTCCACACCCTGAGGCACACCTGCGCTACCCGGCTGGTCAACGACGAAGGCATCGACGTGTTCACCGTGCAGAAGTGGATGGGTCACAAGGACCTGACCACCACGCGGCGGTACTGCCACATCAACGACGCATCCCTTGCTCGGGCGAGGGACCGGATCGCGGCGCGGCACGCCGAGGCTCACAAGCACCTGGGGCTTGCTGAGAGTGTCGGTGGAGGGACGAACGGCGGAGGACTTCAGCCCTCCAAGGCTCCTGAAGCCGCTCGAAGTGCGACAGAAGGTGGTCTCCATTTCCCGGCCGAGAAGGCAGCGTAACCTAATGGAAGCGGTCGGGCTGCAGCAGGTCGGCGGGCCGGGCGCTGGTGCCGGCGGTGTAGAGCGGGGGGTGCTCGAGCAGCCAGACCAGCTCGCCGGCGGTTCCCTTGTGGATGGCGGCAACCCGCTCCTCCATGGCCCGGACGGCCTCCGGATAGGGCACGCGGCGGTCCGCGATCCGCCACTCGACCGGGCCGATTGTTGCCATGTCCATCGCCTGCGCCTGGCTCCTACCGCTTGCGCCGCCGGGGCCGATTTGGTATTCCCCGGACCGCCGGAGCGCAAGCCAAGACAGGCATTTCCGGCACGCCCTGAGCGGTCGTGGCGGAACTGGTAGACGCGCAAGCTTGAGGTGCTTGTGGGAGAAATCCCGTGGAGGTTCGAGTCCTCTCGACCGCACCAGACTGAACGTCGCATCCACCCCTTCTGAGACCCGCTGACGGCGGGCTTGTCTCTTGGCGTCGCGGCCGCCGGCCGTGGCGCCCTCCATGCCGGCGGCTATAATCCGCCGCAGTTTTCAGGGGGACCGGCGTATGGCGGACGACCTTCGCGACAGCGCGCTCGAATACCACCGCCTGCCGAAGCCCGGAAAACTGGCGGTCATGGCGACCAAGCCGCTGGCCAACCAGCGCGACCTGGCGCTTGCCTATTCCCCCGGCGTAGCCGCCGCCTGCGAGGCGATCGTCGCCGACCCGGCCGAGGCGGCGACCGTTACGGGGCGCGCCAATCTGGTTGCCGTCGTCACCAATGGGACGGCCGTCCTCGGGCTCGGCGCCATCGGCGCCCTCGCCGCCAAGCCGGTGATGGAGGGCAAGGCGGTCCTCTTCAAGACGTTCGCCGGCATCGACGTCTTCGACATCGAGCTCGACGAGCGCGACCCCGACAAGCTGGTCGACATCATCGCCAGCCTGGAGCCGAGCTTCGGCGGCATCAACCTCGAGGACATCAAGGCGCCGGAATGCTTCGAGATCGAGCGGCGTCTGCGCGAGCGCATGAAGATCCCGGTCTTCCACGACGATCAGCACGGCACGGCCATCATCGTTTCGGCCGCCATCCGCAACGGCCTCAAGGTCGTCGGCAAGGACCTGAAGTCGGTGAAGCTGGTGACGTCGGGGGCCGGGGCGGCGGCGCTCGCCTGCCTCGATCTGCTGGTCGACCTGGGGCTGCCCGTCGAGAACATCGTCGCCACCGACATCGCCGGCGTCGTCTACCAGGGCCGCAAGGAACAGATGGATCCGCGCAAGGAACGCTATGCGCGGGCCACCAATGCGCGCACGCTGGCCGACGCCATCGCCGGCGCCGACATCTTTCTCGGCCTCTCGGCGCCTGGCGTGCTGAAGCCGGAGATGGTGCAGAAGATGGCGGAACGGCCGCTGATCCTGGCGCTCGCCAATCCCATCCCGGAGATCATGCCGGAAGCGGCGAAGGCGGTGCGGCCGGATGCGATCATCGCCACCGGGCGGTCGGACTACCCGAACCAGGTCAACAACGTCCTCTGCTTTCCCTTCATCTTCCGCGGCGCGCTCGATGTCGGCGCCACTGCGATCAACGAGGCGATGAAGATCGCCTGCGTCAATGCGCTGGCCGACCTCGCCTTCGCCGAGGCCTCGGAGATCGTCGCCGCCGCCTATGGCGGCCAGAGCCTGGCCTTCGGGCCGGAATACCTGATACCCCGGCCGTTCGATCCGCGGCTCATCGTGGAGATCGCGCCGGCGGTCGCCAAGGCGGCCATGGAGAGCGGCGTCGCCACGCGCCCGCTCGCCGACCTCGACGCCTATCACGACCAGCTGACGCAGTTCGTCTTCCGCTCGGGCCTGCTGATGAAGCCGATCTTCGAGGCGGCCCGCAACGACCCGCGCCGGCTCGTCTTCGCCGAAGGCGAAGACGAGCGCGTGCTGCGCGCCGTGCAGCAGCTGATCGACGACGAGATCGCCAAGCCGGTCGTCGTCGGCCGCCTGCTCGTGGTGATGCAGCGGATCGAGCGGCTGGGCTTGCGCATCCAGCCGGGCAAGGACTTCGAGCTGGTCGATCCCGAGGGTGATCCGCGCTTCCCCGAATACTGGCGGCTCTATCACAGCCTGATGGAGCGCAAGGGCGTCTCGCCCGACTTCGCGCGCACGATCGTGCGCACGCGCAACACCGTGATCGCGGCCCTGATGCTGCGGCGGCGCGAGGCCGAGGCGATGATCTGCGGCACGGTCGGCAGCTTCGAACGGCACCTGGAGATCGTCCAGGACGTGATCGGGCTGCGCCGCGGCGTCCGCCAGTTCTCCGCCCTCAACGCCCTGGTGCTGCCGCGCGGCACGTTCTTTCTCTGCGACACGCAGGTGATGCCGGACCCGACGGCGGAGCAGATCGTCGACATGACGCTGCTGGCGACGGAGGTGGTGCGCCGCTTCGGCCTCACGCCCAAGGTGGCGCTGCTCTCGCATTCGAGCTTCGGCACGGCCGACACGCCCTCGGCGCGCAAGATGCAGGCGGCGCTGGCGCTGCTCAGCGCCCACGCGCCGGACCTCGAGGTCGAGGGCGAGATGGCCGCCGACATCGCCTTCAACGAGGAGGTGCGGATGAAGCTATTCCCGAACTCGCGCCTCAAGGGACAGGCGAACCTGCTGGTCATGCCGACCCTCGATGCCGCCAACATCGCGCTCAACCTGTTCCGCGGGGTCGGTGAGGGGACGTCGGTCGGGCCGATCCTGGTCGGTGCCGCAAGCCCGGCCCATGTCCTGACGCCGACCGTCTCCGTGCGCGGTATCGTCAACATGAGCGCGCTCGCCGTGGTCGAGGCGCAGGCAGGTCCGGCATAGCCCGATGACCGATCTCCGGCCCGACGACATCCACGACGCCGCTGCCGGGCCCGACGAGGTCGAGCCCGCCTACGGCGTCTCGCCGGAGATCGTGCGCACGGCGCGCGATGCGCTGGAGGGCCATCAAGCGCATGTCGTGCGCGAGCTGGTCGGCGGGCTGCACGCCGCCGACGTGGCCGACCTCTTGGAGCAGCTGAGCCCCGAGGAGCGCGAGCAGTTCATCGCCTTCACCAAGCAGGAGATCGAGGCCGAGACGCTCACCCACCTCGACGAGGACGTGCGCGAGGACGTGATCGAGGCGCTTGGCCCGCAGGAGGTGGCGCAGGCGGTCAGCGAGCTCGACAGCGACGACGCCCTCGACCTGCTGGAAGACCTCGACGACGAAGCGAAAGCGAAGGTGCTGGCCCGCGTTCCGGCCGACGAGCGCGTCATCCTCGAGAGGGGCCTGACCTATCCGGAGGAGAGCGCCGGCCGGCTCATGCAGCAGGCGCTGGTGGCGGTGCCCTCGTTCTGGACCGTCGGCGAGACCATCGACTTCCTGCGCGCCAGCCACGACCTGCCGGACGATTTCTACGACCTCTTCATCGTCGATCCCCGCCACAAGCCGATCGGCACCGTGCCGCTGTCGCGGGCCATGCGCACGAAGCGGCCGGTGAAGCTCACGGAGATCATGGAGACTGAGCTGCATACCGTGCCCGTCGGCATGGACCAGGAAGAGGTTGCCTACATGTTCCGGCAATATGCCCTGGTCTCGGTGCCGGTCGTGGACGAAGACGACCGCCTGGTCGGGGTGATCACCGTCGACGACGTCGTCCACGTCATCGAGGAGGAGACCGAAGAGGACCTGATGGGGCTCTCCGGCGTCGGCGAGAGCGACATCCACGCGACCCCGGCGGCGACGGCGCGGCGCCGCATCCGCTGGCTGCTGGTGACCGCCTTCAAGACGATCGTCTCATCGGCGGTCATCTCGCAGTTCGAGGCGACCATCCAGCAGATGGTGGCGCTGGCCGTGCTCATGCCGATCGTCGGGGCCATGGCCGGCGACGCCGGCATGCAGGTCGTCACCGTCACCGTGCGGGCCATGGCCACCCGCGACCTGACGCCGGCCAACACGCTCCGCGTCATGCTCAAGGAGCTGGCCGTGGGCGGCGTCAACGGCATCGTCTTCGCCATCCTGCTGGGGATGATGGCGGCGCTCTGGTTCCACAACATCCCGCTTGCCGTCGTGCTCGGCAGCGCCATGATCTTCAACATGCTCTGGGCCGGGATCGCCGGGACGGTGATCCCCATGGGCCTCATCCGCTTCGGCGTCGATCCCGCCATCGCCTCCGGCCCGTTCCTGATCACGACGACCGACGTGATCGGTTTCTTCTCCTTCCTGGGGCTGGCGTCGATGTTCCTGCTGTAGCCCGCGATCGAAGAAAAGTCACGAATCATGCAAAATAACCTCATGCAATTTGCGTATTAGGGGAAACGCGTACCCGTGGAACGTGGATAGCCACTACCGTATGAATTGTCCGCAAACCGCATGGGAACATAATAGCAACACTAGACGTAAAATGCAATACCGCCGGGGCGGATCAGTGGATGACTAGCCGCAGCCGTCGCCTCATTCCGGGAGGCCTGCTCGTCGCAGGCCGTCGGCAAGCGTGGCGAGATCTTCAGGCCGGCGGATCGAGAGCCAGTCCCTGAGATTGGCGATGCGCAGCGTCGGATCGAGCCGGCGCAAGTGCTGCATCGCTCGCCGCGCCTCGTCCGCTCGGCCGGCGAGCGCGTGGCTTGCCGCGATGACGGCAACCACCATCAGGAAGCTGGGCAGATCCCGGAATGCCTTTTCCGCCCATGACGACGCGGCATCGAAGCGTCCGGCGAACAGATGCGCCGCCGCCATTCCGGCCTGCATGCGGTACATTTCGGGATCCAGGGGGCTCAGACGCATGGCGCGCGCGAAGTGCTCGATGGCGCCGTCGGGTTCGCCGCGCCAGACCCGCAGGAAGCCGCCGAGGAACCACGCCGCCGCCAGGTTCTGGTTGAGCAGCAGCGCCCGGTCGATCAATGCGATGCCGGCATCGAAGTCGCCGGCGAGATGGCCGAGCGCATGGCCGCTCCTGGTGAGGGCCACCGCATCGTCCTTGCCCAACTCGACGGCGTGACGGGCCAATCGGACGCCTTCCGCGATCTCGGTCGGGCGATCGATCATCCAGCCATTGACCTTGCGCCAGAAATGGCACCACGCCGCCATCGCATAGGCCGACGCGAAATCCGGATCGAGCCGTATCGATGCATCGAACAACGTCAGCGCCTCGGTGATGGCCTCCCTGGTCCCGCGATGCAGGTTCGCCATGCCGCGCAGATAGTAGTCGTAGGCATCGAGGCTTTCGGTCGGCTTCCGCTTCGCGCGCTCGATTTCCGCCCGCTCGAGCTGTGGCGCGATGGCGCCGACGACGCTCGTCGCCACCTGGTCCTGCAGCTCGAAGATGTCGTCGAGCGTGCCCTCGAAACGCTCGGCCCAGAGTTGCGCCCCAACCGCGGTGTCAACGAGCTGCCCCGTGATGCGCACGCGGTTGGCGGCCTTGCGCACGCTGCCTTCCAGTATGTAGCGGACGCCCAGCTCGCGACCCACCTGCTTCACGTCGACGGCGCGGCCCTTGTAGATGAAGCTCGAGTTGCGCGCGATGACGAACAGCCAGCGGATGCGCGACAGCGCCGTGATGACGTCCTCCACCACGCCGTCGGCGAAGTAGTCCTGCGCGGGATCGCCGCTCAGATTGAGGAATGGCAAAACGGCAATGGACGGTCGATCCGGAAGGACCGGCGCTTCCGTAGCCGGCTCACGGTGCTCTGCCGGGGCCGGCCTTCTTGAATCATCGGTTTCTGTGACCTCTCCCACGAACCGATAGCCTTTGCGCGCGATCGTGCGCACCAGGCGCTGTTCCTCGCCGCTGTCTCCGATCGCCTTGCGCACCGCATTGATATGACTGGTGAGGGTGGATTCCGAGACGATCCGACCGCCCCATACCGCATCGATCAGGTCGTCCTTGGTCACGACGTGTCCGCGGTTCCGCAGCAGATACGTCAGCAGGTCGAAGACCTGCGGCCCGACCGCGATCGCATCGGATCCGCGGATGAGTTCCCGCCGATCCGGATCGAGCACGTGATCCTCGAAGACAAATCTCATCGTTCCTTGGGATGAGTCAGCATCCGTACCGTCAGTCCACGGGTATTTGATAGAGGGGGGCTCCCGTCCGAGGTCGACGACCCGCGCCGCCACCCGCAGCGCAATACTACCGCGATCGCGCGCGTTTTTGGACAGAAACCCAAGGCAGCGGCCGCAATCGCTCCCAGTCAATTCACCAAACCGGCCTCGCGAAGAGCGGCGGCGAAGGTATCGAGGTCTTGCGGGCGCTGGAACGGGAGCCATTCATGAAGGTTGGACAGCCGTAGCCCCGGATCGAGCTGGCGCAACCGCTGCATCACCAGCCTGGCCTCACCGCCGCGTCCGGCACGCGCATAACTGGCGGCGAGGATGCTGATCGGCAGCGCGTGGTCCGACATATGTCGCGATGCCTTTTCCGCCCATGACAAGGCATCTTCCGTGCGACCCGCCATCAGATGCGCCATGGCGGTTCCCACCTGCATGCGATGCATGTCCGGACCGAGCGGGCTCAGTCGCATCCCATGGGCGATCCGCTCGATCGCATCGTCCGGCTCGCCGCGCCAGATTCGCAGAAACCCGCCCAGATACCATGCGGCCGCGAGATTCGGGTCCAGCACCAGCGCCCGGTCGAGCAAGGCAATGCTGCCGTCGAGATCGCGGGCCAAATGCGCCAGCGCATGCGCGCTCGCCGCCAGGGCGAC
>JBKOWC010000015.1:0-3483 GCA_046724215.1 Pseudomonadota bacterium
ACCTTCGACCTGCCGGCCGACGTGACGGAGGGGGACTGGATCGAGATCGACCGCGTCGGCGCCTACAGCAATGCGCTCGCCTCGCACTTCAACGGCTTCCATCCGGACACGCTGGTCGTCGTCACCGACGAGCCGGTCGCCATCAACGGCTAGAGCGCCGGCGGTGTGACCCGTTCCGTGCGCAGGTCGAGCAACGTGTGGACGACGAGGGCGGCGAGCACGATGACGCCGCCGATGATAGCGCCGCGGCCCGGGTTCTCGCCAAAGGCGATCCCGACCCAGAGCGGTCCCAGAATGTCCTCGAGCAGCGAGACGAGCCCGACCTCTCCGGCTGGCGCCAGCCGCGCCCCGGTCGTGAACAGGATGAGGCCGACCGCCAGCTGCCCGGCGCCAAAGAGCATGCAGAGCGTCAGGTCGTGGACCGACACGGTTAGCGGTGCCGCCAGCGGCGCCGCAATCAGCACGCCGAACACCGAGGCCAGGCAAGTGGCCGGCGTCATCCGCACCTCGCAGTGCCGCCGCGTCGTCACGATGGCGCCGGCAAAGGCGAAGGCGTTGAGCATCGCGAGCAGCGTGCCGATCAGCGAGCCGTGGCTCAGCGAGTCCGAAACCATCACGGCGATGCCGGCCAGCGCCGCTGCCATGGCGCACCAAGTGCGGCCGCGCACGCGCTCGCCCATCAGCAGCCAACCAAAGCCGCCGGCAATGAACGGCGCCGTCGCCACGATGAGGAGGATGTTGGCCACCGTCGTGTGCCGCAGCGCCACGACGAACGCGGTCGAGGCGGTGGCGAAGCAGAGCGCCGTGATCAGCCCCGGCCAGCCGAGCCGACGGAACGGCGCCGCCACGCTGCCGCGCTCCCGGATCGCGATGTACAGAAGCAGCGCCGTCGCCGCCGCGACGGAGCGCCAGAACACCGTTGTCCAGGGGTCGGTCTCGATCAGCCGCGCGATCAGCCCGCCGCTGCTCCAGACCGTGGCCGCGCCGCCGACGAGCAGCAACCCCCGGCGGTGCTGCGACGCGGCACGCCCGTCGCTCTGCGACAGCGTCGTCATGATCGCGTCTGCACGGTGGCGGCCTGCGGCGACAGACGGTACAGTCGGCATTCGGCCGCAAGGGTGCACCGGCCGCGCGGCCCGCGGGCGTCGCCGTCGAACGGATCGGAAGAAGTGCGGCGCAAGCGGGATACCGGGCGGCAGGAAGAATTGGCGTTTCGCGACTGGGTATCACGCCACGCCTGGGGGTGTCGATGAGGACCGAAAGCGTACTCGGCTTGGGGCCGCACGGCTTCCACCGCATCGCCTATACCGAATGGGGCGAACCGTCGGCGCCGCGCACGCTCCTCTGCGTCCACGGCCTGACCCGCAACGGCCGCGACTTCGACCGCTTCGCGTCGGCCCTTTCCGACCGCTGGCGGGTGATCTGCCCGGACATGCCGGGACGCGGGCGCAGCGACTGGCTGCCGGCGCCGGACTACGCCTATCCGCAATACATGGCCGACATGACCGCGCTGATCGCGCGCCTCGGCGCCACCGAGGTCGACTGGGTCGGCACTTCCATGGGCGGCCTCATCGGCATGCAGCTCGCGGCGCAGCCCAACTCGCCGATCCGCCGCCTCGTCCTCAACGACGTCGGCCCGTTCATTCCCAAGGCCGCGCTCGAGCGCATCGCGCAATATGCCGGCAAGGAGCCGCGCTTCGCCTCGCTCGAGGAGCTCGAGGCCTATCTGCGCAAGGTGCATGCGCCGTTCGGGCTGACGAACGACCATGACTGGCGCCACTTGGCGCTGCAGGGATACCGCCGGCTGGACGGCGGCGGCTTCGGGCTCGCCTACGATCCGGCGATCGGCGAGGCCTTTCTCGGGCGCGAGCTCAAGGACGTCGACCTGTGGGCGGTGTGGGACGCCGTCCGCTGTCCCGTGCTGGTGTTGCGCGGAGCCGAGTCGGATCTCCTGCTGGCCAAGACCGCAGCCGAGATGAAGCAGCGCGGGCCGAAGGCCGCGGTCGCCGAGATCGCCGGCGCCGGCCACGCGCCGGCCCTGGTGACCGAAGACCGCATCGCGGTGGTGCGCAATTGGCTCGTGCAAACGGCATAGCGGTCGCGAACGGCTTCCCCCGCTTCCTCGCCCGGCCGCCTTGGTGGGGCGGCGACCTGCAGACGGTGCGCAACTACCTGCAGCGCGGGCGACCGCTCAGCCTCGATCCCCATGCGGCCGAGCCCATCGAGTTCCCGATGGCCGACAGTTCAGGCGACATTCTGATGGCCACGCTCAACCGCCCGCGCGAGGCCGCCGCGGACGGCCGACGCCGCCCCCTCGAGATCCTCGTCCACGGCCTCACCGGCAGCGAGACGAGCCGCTACCAACTTGCGAGCGCGCGCCACCTGCTCGACCGCGGCAATCCGGTCCTCCGCCTCAATCTGCGCGGCGCCGGGCCGTCGCGCGCGTGCTGCCGGCTGCGCTACCATGCCGGACGCACCGAGGACCTGCGTACGATCATCGGCCGCCTCGATGGCCGCCTGGCGGCAAGCGGCATCGTCATCGTCGGCTACTCGCTCGGCGGCAACCTGCTGCTGCGCTATCTGGGCGAGCAGGGGCGGCGGGCGCCGCTGCTCGGCGCCGTCAGCATCTCTGCACCGATCGACCTCAAGGCGGCGCAGCTGCAAATCATGCGGCCGCGCAACCGCCGCTATCACGACTACATCCTGGGTCGCCTCAAGGCCGATGCTGCCGCGTGGTCGAAGGAGGCCGATGCGATCGCCTCCATCTATGATTTCGACGAACGCATCGTGGCACCCGCGAACGGTTTCGCCGGCGCCGAGGACTACTACGCGAAGTGCTCCGCCAAACCGCTCCTCGGCGCAGTCCGCGTGCCGACCCTCGTCATTCACGCGCGCAACGATCCGTGGATACCGGCCGCCTCCTATCTCGCCGTCAACTGGCAGGACAATCCGCGCCTCGTGCCGCTGCTACCGCGCGGCGGCGGCCATGTCGGCTTCCACGGCCTCGGTAGCCGCACCGCCTGGCACGACCGCTGCATCGGACTCTTCGTCGAACGGATCGCCGGCGCCAGGTCGCGATGAGCGCCTCAGCCGTCCTTGAGCCGCTTCGCCGCGTCCACGGCGAAGTAGGTGAGGATGCCGTCGGCGCCGGCGCGCTTGAAGGCGAGCAGGCTTTCCAGCATCGCGCGCTCGCCGTCGAGCCAGCCGCGCTCGGCCGCCGCCTTCAGCATCGCGTACTCGCCGCTCACCTGATAGACGAAGGTCGGCATCGCGAAGGCGTCCTTCACGCGCCGCACGATGTCGAGATAGGGCATGCCCGGCTTCACCATGATCATGTCGGCACCCTCGGCGATGTCGAGCGCGCATTCGCGCAGCGCCTCGTCGCCGTTCGCCGGGTCCATCTGATAGGTGCGCTTGTCACCCTTGCCGAGCGCGCTCTTCGATCCCACGGCATCGCGGAACGGCCCGTAGAACGCCGACGCA
>JBKOWC010000145.1:0-3115 GCA_046724215.1 Pseudomonadota bacterium
CTCCAGCCGCCGCTCGCCGCTGAAAACAACGCCGGCGAGCACGAGTGCCTGCGCCTTGGCGCGGCTCTCGGCCAGGCCGCGATCGACCATCAGGATGTCGAGGCGTCGGCGCTCCGCCTTCATGCGCGCCGGCCGCGTCAAGCCGGCGGCGCGGCCGGCGCGAGAGCCAGGAGGGCGCTGGTGCGGCTGTGGAAGCGCCAGGCCAACAAGGTCGCCGACGCCCCCAGCCCGAGCGCCAGGCCCCACCACAGCCCGACGGCGCCATGGCCGAGGCCGAACGCGAAGACGACGCCGCTCGTCAGCCCGATGCCCCAATAGCCGACGAGGCCGAGCCAGAACGAGACCACGGTGTCGTTGATGCCGCGCAAGGCGCCCATCGAGGTCACCTGGACTCCGTCGACGATCTGGAAGAGGGCGCCGATCGTGAGCAGCGTCGCCGCCAGCGGCAGCACGCGATCCGCATTGGGATCGCCGGCATCGAGGAAGAGCGACGAGATCGTCCGCGGAAACGTCCAGAGGACCAGCGCGATCATGGCCATGTAGATGGTGCTGAGCCGGATCGCGAGCAGCCCGGACAGGCGCGCCGCCGCGATGCTGCCGCGCCCGAGGCCGAATCCGACGCGCGCCGTCGCCGCCTGGCTCATGGCGGCCGGGAACATGAAGACGAAGCCCTGGAACGAGTAGGCCACCTGGTTGGCCGCAAGCGCGATGACGCCGATCCAGCCCATCAGCAGCTGGACGGCGACGAAGAGCCCCGCCTCCGCCGCCGACACGCCGGCCGCGGGCAGGCCGAAAGCGAGGATCCGTCGGCAGAGCACCGCGTCGACATGCCACAGGTCGTGGAAGATCCGGTAGCTGCGGAAGGCCCGGCTGCGGGCAACATGCAGCGCCAGTCCGGCGAACATCCCCCAGCAGACGAGGCTCGTCCCGATGCCGGCGCCCCGCACGCCCAGCGCCGGCAGGCCGAAGCTGCCGGTCACGAGCGAATACACGATGGCGAAGTTCACGCCGATGGCCAGCACCGAGATGACCATGACCGATGTCGAGCGCGCCAGTGCCGTCACGAAGTTGCGCAGCACCGTGAACCACATATAAGGCAGGAAGCACCAGGCGAGTCCGCTGAGGTAGTCGTCGGCGAGGGCGACGACGGCGGCGTCCTGGCCGAGCCAGCGCAGCAGCGGCGCCAGATTGAGGCCGAGCGCTGTGGCCGGGATCGAGAGCAGCGTCGCCACCCAGAACCCCTGCCGCACCGTGCTGCTGATCTCCGCGCGGTCGCCGGCGCCGTGCGCCTGGGCGGCGAAGGCGCCCACCATCGAGATGACCGCCATGCAGACGACCAGCAGGCTGAAGAGCAGGTTGGCCGAGAGCCCGACCGCGCCCAGCGCCAGGCTGCCGACGTTGCGGGCGATGATCAGCGTGTCCGTGACGTTCATCGCCATCTCGGCGAAGAAGCCGGCGGCGATCGGCGCCGCGACCGCGATCAGGACGCGCGCCTCGGCGCCGCGCGACAGGGGTTTGTCCGCGGCGGCCAAGGGCGCAACGCGACCCGCCGGTTCCGTCCGCATGGTCGACCCGACATCGGCTGGCCCCGCGGCGTTCGCTGCCGCGGGCAAGGCCCGTCTACGCCCGCGCCGGGGCCAGCTTGGCGCCGCGGTCGAGCGCCTGCAGCGCCGCCGCGACGATCTGCCGGGCGTTGAGGCCGGCCTCGTCGTACTGCCGCTCGGGCTTGTCGTGATCGATGAAGCGGTCGGGCAGGACGAGCGGCCGGATCTTCAGGCCGTGATCGAGCAGGCCGGCCGTCGCCAGGTACTGCAGTACATGCGACGCGAAGCCGCCGACGGACCCCTCCTCCACGGTGATCAGCACCTCGTGCTCGATCGCCAGCCGGCGCACGAGGTCGTGGTCGAGCGGCTTGCAGAAGCGGGCGTCGGCGACCGTCGTCGGCAGCCCGCGGGTGGCGAGGTCCTCGGCCGCCTTCATGCATTCCTGCAGGCGAGTGCCGAACGACAGCAGCGCCACCTTCGTACCCTCGCGCAGGATGCGGCCGCGGCCGATTTCGAGCGGCACGCCCTTTTCCGGCAGGTCGATGCCGACGCCGTCGCCGCGCGGGTAGCGGAAGGCCGAAGGCCGGTCGTCGATGGCGGCCGCGGTCGCCACCATGTGCACCAGCTCCGCCTCGTCGGCCGCCGCCATCACGACGAAGCCCGGCAGGCAGCCGAGATAGGCCACGTCGAAGGAGCCGGCATGGGTGGCACCGTCGGCGCCGACCAGACCGGCCCGGTCGATGGCGAAGCGCACCGGCAGCGACTGGATCGCGACGTCGTGGACGACCTGGTCATAGGCGCGTTGCAGGAAGGTCGAATAGATGGTCGCGAACGGCCGGTAGCCCTCGGTCGCCAGGCCGGCGGCGAACGTCACGGCGTGCTGTTCGGCGATGCCGACGTCGAAGCAGCGCTCGGGGAACCGCTTGGCGAAGAGGTTGAGGCCGGTGCCCGACGGCATCGCCGCGTTGATGGCGACGATCTTGGGATCGGCTTCCGCCTGCTTGATCAGCGCCTCGGCGAAGACCTTCGTGTAGCTGGGCGCGTTCGACGTCGCCTTGACCTGGGCGCCAGTGACGACGTCGAACTTGGTGACGCCGTGATATTTGTCGTCGGACTTCTCGGCGGGCGGATAGCCCTTGCCCTTCTGCGTCACGACATGGACGAGAATCGGGCCCTCCTCGGCGTCGCGCACGTTGCGCAGCACCGGCAGCAGGTGGTCCAGGTTGTGGCCGTCGATCGGGCCGACGTAGTAGAAGCCCATCTCCTCGAACAAGGTGCCGCCGGTGACGAGGCCGCGCGCATATTCCTCGGCCCGCTGCGCCGCCTTGGCGATCGGGCGCGGGAAGCGCTTGGCCATCTCCTTGCCGATGTGGCGCAGCGACTGATAGGACTTCGACGACAAGAGGCGCGAGAGATAGGCGCTCATGGCGCCGACCGGCGGCGCGATCGACATGTCGTTGTCGTTGAGGATGACGATCAGGCGGCTGTCCATCGACCCCGCGTTGTTCATCGCCTCATAGGCCATGCCGGCGCTCATGGCGCCGTCGCCGATGACGGCCACGACGTTGTTC
>JBKOWC010000166.1:0-25833 GCA_046724215.1 Pseudomonadota bacterium
GTGCGGATCCCTCCGCTTTTGATCGAGTGGGAGCCGGGTTCGACCGAAATCGGCGACTTCTGTTGGCCAGGGTTTGGCGACGAAATGGCCGTAAAGCGAAATGTGGCAGAAGAACTACGCGCAAACTTCTCTGGCTTTGAATTGCACGAGGTCCAATATGTCGCACGAGCAAAAGGTTCGAAACGAAGATTGAGCATGCCGTTTCCCTATACGGGACCGAAATTAGTTGACCTACAGGCGACGCGCAATGTTACCTTCAACCCCGCAAGATCAACTGTGGTTCGTGACGATTCCGGCAGACTCATGCTCGTCGGGGGAGAACGCTTCGAATCATTTTTGGACGAAAAGCGGGGCAGACTTGAAAAGCATATTCCAAGGGAGGCAGGTCGAGGCTTGTATGTTTTTGAGCAAGATCTCAATGGTGACGATTTTTTCAAGGTGTCACCGTTCAATTGGATTTTTTGTACTGGCAGAGTCGTCGATTTTATACGGAACCGGAATCTTACGAACGTTTCCTTCTTGGAAATGGGCGAACTGGAACCAAAGGGATCTGGCGCACACTGCGATGGTCCCAAGCAATAGATGAACTAGGCTTCCGCTAACTCCGATCGGGTCCGCATTCCAGGTGACCTATCGTTCTCTTCGCGCTGGGGCCGAACGATCCCTCGGACGGTTGGGATTCGAAAAATCCTGGATCGCGGTAGGGATAGGCATTACTGCCTACCCCCCGCACGGACGTGCGGCATTCCCGCATCCGGCTCCCACCTTGGGTGTGTGACGGTGAAGCGTTTGCTGGGCCAGGGGTGAAGGATGCGCGCTTTCGGGAGCCAGCGGTCCGCGAGCCGCAGGATATCCGTCCAGGAAGTCGTGTCGCGCTGGCCGCGGCGGCGCAGAGCGCGTCGCCAGTGCCAGATCACGCCGTTCCGGAACAGCGCGAGCGAGGGGCCGTTGATCGGAGAATGATTTTGGGGTCAGAAGAGGAAATCATGACAGGCGCCCTCAACTCGGCGCGAGTCAGGCCTTGATCTTCGCGAAGTGCGCATCTTCATCTGCAGAAGATATCACCTTCGCCGCTTTTGTCTCGACGACAGGGCGGGCGTACCGGGCGCCGCCCGTCCTCGCGGCCTGCTAGTCGTCAGTTCCCGCCCGACAGCGCCTGGCGGACTTCCGGGACGTCGCAGTCGCCCTGAGAGTAATTTTGGGGTCAGAAGAGAAATTCCGATTGATCGCCTTCCGCTCGTCGCGACCCATTTGACTTTTGCCAACTGCGCGCGGACAACCGCAGAAGAAATCAGGTCCACTGCTTCTCCAACGAAAGGACGTCGGTACAGGCGCCGCCCGCGAAGTCGCCAGCGGCGTCTGTCCGTTGCCGCGCCTGCGCAGCCCAACCCGCGGGGGATTAGTTCCCGCCCGACAGCGCCTGGCGGACCTCCGGGACGTCGCAGTCGCCCTGGGTCCAGACTTTCGTGATGGCGCAGGTTGCCGGCTGCATGTTCACGACGATGTGGCCGGTCTTGCAGCTGGTGACGCGCACCCAGGCCCGATCGGCGGTGGTGTTGCTGTTCGCGGGCTGCGCCATCTCTTCGAGCACCGCGCCGTCAGCCGGAACGGTGAATCCCTTCTCCTGCACGGCCTTGGTGGCGACGTCGAGGCAATCGGCGGATGCGGCGGATGCGACGCCGAGCGCGGCGCCCAGCGCCAGGACGAAGACCTTCATGGTTCCCTCCCTCGATAGGTCTTCTTTGTAGATAGGAGCCGCCGAAACCGCCGCGCGTGCGTTTTCGCACACGCCGACGCGCGCCCGATCGCCGCGGGTTTCGGGACCGCAAGGGATTGGGGGTCAGAGAGCGGGCGCGACGCGCGGTGGAATCCGTTGCCGTACTCCGATCACCGCCCCTCGATCTCTCGCAGCGTGCGCAGGCAGGCGCGGATGAAGTCGTTGACCGCCTTGCGCTCGGCCAGCGCCTCGCGCGTGAAGGCGCCGTGCTTGAGCGCGTTGCGGCTGCCCTTGGGCGCGCCGACGCCGGGGGCGCCGCCGTGGCGGCGACAGCGACGCTTGCCTTGAACCGGCGCACGCGGGCAGGGCGTGCCGTCGGGCAGGCGCGCGCCGCAGCTTGCCGCGAGTGCCGCGTCGCCCGTGCCCGTGCCCGTGCTGCCCATGGGTCAGCGCACCTGTTCGGCCTCCGCCCGCACGCTCAGCCGGCCGTCCTCGTCGATGCGCTCATGCTCGATGCTCACCTTGCGCCGCTGCCGGCCGCGCTGGCGCGCCAGGAGGTCGAGCTGCCGCGCGAAGAGGCCGAGCAGGCGCGCGGCCTGCGCCGTCTGCCGCTCGACCTTCGGCCCGTCCTCATCGTCCGCCATCGCCCGCTGCATCAGCTCGAGGCCGGCGCTGTGCGTCGCCACCATCTGGGCGCCGAGCAGCCCCTCGAGCGCGTCGCCGGGCCGGATCTCCTCGAGCGCCGCCAGCGCCGCCGAGGCCCGCTCGTTGCACTCTTCCGCCGGCATGCCGCGCGGGAAGGACTGGCAACCCGCGACCTGTGCCGCCAGCCAGCGCGCCAGCGTGGCGTTCGCCGTGCCTGAGAGCGCCGGCGCATCGAACCGCTGCGCGATGCGCAGCTGCTTCGGCTCGTCGTCTTGCTCCGCTTCCGGCGCCATGGCGGCCCGCAACTCCGCCGCCGGCGCCTGGTCGATCGCGTCCATGTTGCCTCCCTTTCCTGCGGCCTGCCCTGTGGGCCTGCCGCAGATTGCGCTTGAACATTTCATGAACATATGGTAATGTACCTAGGCATGTCAACGCAAATTCGCACGCATCGGAAATTCCTCGGGACACCCCGCTATCGCGCGACGGATACGGTCGGTCGTGGTTCGCACGATGGCATCAGGATGGGAATCCGGCGATTTCAACAGTTGTTACGCTTTTTGCATGAGGTTATTTTGCACGATTCGATGTTTTTCGGAACGCCGCCGGCGAAAGCTCTGTCACCGCCGTGCGCGGTCCTGTATCAGGAGCGGGAGCGTCCGCGGCCGGCACGGCTTCCCGCAGCCGGCCGGCCCGTCGCAAGGGAACCTGCGCCGATGCCGGAGCCGAACGTCCTCGTCGAAGCCGTGGTCGTGCTGGCCGCCGCCGTCGTCGGCGTGCTGCTGGCCGAGCGGCTGCGGCTCGGCGCCATCGTCGGCTACCTCGCCGCCGGCCTCGTCATCGGCCCGGCGGGCTTGCGCCTCGTGCATGACAGCGGCGTCACCCACGTCCTGGCCGAGCTCGGCATCGTCTTCCTCCTCTTCATGGTCGGGCTCGAGCTGCCGCTCGAACGCCTGCGCGTCATGCCGCCCGCCATCTTCGGCCTCGGTGCCGCCCAGGTCCTGCTGACCGCCGCCGTCGTCGCCAGCCTGGCGCTGGCGCTCGGGCGCGGCCTCGGCGCCGGCCTCGTCATCGGCGGCGCGCTCTCGCTCTCCTCGACCGCCATCGTCGTCCGCCTGCTGGCCGACCGGCGCGAGCTCAACAGCCGCTTCGGCCGCGCCGCCTTCGGCGTCCTCGTCATCCAGGACCTCGCGGTCGGCCCGCTCATCGTCGCCGTGCTGGCGCTGGGCGAGGGACCGAGCTCGCTCGCCGCCGCGCTCGCCCTCGCCGTGCTCAAGGCCATCGCCGCCATGCTCCTCATCCTCGGCGCCGGCCGCTTCCTCCTCCGCCCGGTCTTCGCCTTCGTCGCCGCCGTACGGCTGCCCGAGGTCTTCGCCGGCCTCACCATCCTCGTCATCCTCGCCGCCGGCTTCGCGACCGAGCGCGCCGGCCTCTCCATGGCCTTCGGCGCGCTCCTCGCCGGCATGCTGCTCGCCGATTCGCCCTACCGCCACCAGGTCGCGGTCGAGATCCAGCCGTTCCGCGGGCTGCTGCTCGGCCTCTTCTTCATGACCGTCGGCATGTCGCTCGACGTCGATGTTCTCGGGGCGAAGCTGGCCACCATCCTGCCGCTCACCGCCGCCCTCATCCTCGGCAAGGCGGCCCTGCTCACGGCGCTCGCCCGCCTCCTGCTGCTGCCGGCCGGGCAGGCGCTCCGCCTCGGCCTGCTGCTCTCCCAGGGCGGCGAGTTCGCCTTCGTGCTGCTCGGCGTCGGCGGCGATGCCGGCATCCTCCGGGGCGGCGCCGAACAGCAGCTGGTGGTGGCGGTGGTGCTGTCGATGATGCTGACCCCGTTATTGGCCGAGGCGGGCCGCCGCCTGGCACCGCATGTCGAGCGTCGCACGGTCGCGGCGGAAGACGCCGTCCCGGCCGGGGCCGCCGACCTCCACGATCACGTCATCATCGCCGGCTACGGGCGCGTCGGCCGCGCCGTGGCGCAACGGCTGACCGCCGCCGGCCTCGACTGGGTGGCGCTGGACATGGACCCGCACCGCGTGGCGCAGGCACGCCGCCAGCACCTCAAAGTCTACTTCGGCGATGCCGACCGGCCCGAGATCCTCGAGGCCTTCGCCGTCGATCATGCCCGCGCCGTCGTCGTCGCCGTCGACAACCCGAAGGTGGCGCTGCAGCTCACCGCCCTCCTGCACTACGTGCTGCCGGAGATCCCGATCCTGGCGCGCGCCTATGACGACGCCCACGCCGCCGAGCTCACGCGGGCAGGCGCCGCCCACGTCATCCCCGAGCCGGCGCCCATCGGCGGCACCATCGCCGACCTGATTTTGAGCAAGACCGGCAGAGGGCAAATTGAACCGCCATGACCGCTCGGGCTACAATGGCGCCGTCGGGGTAACGCGGTCTCCCGGCTTCCCAAGGCGCCCGTCGCCCAAGCACCGCTCGATGCCTCATGCGATGAGGATTGAGCGATGAACGGCAAGCAGAACGCGGCGCGGCCGCCGGTCTCCTTCGGCGACGCCTTGAAGGTCTGGACCAAGGTGGGCCTCCTCAGCTTCGGCGGCCCGGCCGGACAGATCGCGATGATGCACCGCATCGTCGTCGACGAGAAGCGCTGGATCGGCGAGCCGCGCTTCCTGCACGCCCTCAACTACTGCATGCTCCTGCCGGGGCCGGAGGCGCAGCAGCTCGCCATCTACATCGGCTGGCTGCTGCATCGGACCTGGGGCGGCATCGTCGCCGGCACGCTCTTCGTGCTGCCGGGCGCCGCCGTCATGCTGGCCCTGAGCCTGCTCTATGCCGGCTATCATCAGCTGGCGCTGGTGCAGGCGATCTTCTTCGGCATCAAGCCCGCCGTGCTCGCCATCGTCGTCGACGCCCTCCTGCGCATCGGCAGGCGCGCGCTCAAGACCAGGACGTCGGTCCTGCTCGCGGCCGCAGCGTTCATCGCCATCTTCTTCCTCGACCTGCCCTTCCCGCTCATCGTGCTCGGCGCCGGCGCGATCGGGTATGTCGCCGCGCGCCGGAAGACCAAGCCGCCGGAGTCCGCGACGAACGAGGCGGGCGCCGTCATCGACGACATGCTCGAGACCGCCGTGCCCGATCACGTGAAGGCGACGCCCGGCCGCGCGCTCCGCGTGCTCGCCGTCTGGTTGCCGCTCTGGCTCGGCCCGGTCGCCGTGCTCGTGATCTGCCTCGGCCGCGGCAACGTCTTCAGCCAGATCGCCCTCTTCTTCAGCGAGATGGCGGTCGTCACCTTCGGCGGCGCCTACGCGGTCCTCGCCTACGTCGCGCAGGCCGCCGTGACAGGCTATGGCTGGCTGCGGCCGGGCGAGATGCTCGACGGCCTCGGCATGGCCGAGACGACGCCGGGACCGCTGATCCTGGTGCTGCAGTATGTCGGCCTCCTCGCCGGCTACCGCGCTCCCGGAATCCTGCCGCCCTGGCTGGCCGGGACGCTCGCCGCGCTGCTCACACTGTGGGTCACCTTCACGCCCTGCTTCCTGTGGATCTTCCTCGGTGCGCCCTATGTCGAGCGCCTGCGCCACAATCGGTCTCTTGCCACGGCGCTGGCGGCGATCACCGCCGCCGTGGTCGGCGTCATCCTCAACCTCGCCGTCTGGTTCGCGTTGCACACCCTGTTCGGCGACGTGCACGAGACCTGGATCGCCGGCGTGCGCGTCTGGCTCCCGGACTGGCGCAGCCTCGACTTGCCGTCTCTGGTCCTCGCGGTCGCCGCCGCCGTCGCCCTGTTCCGCTTCAAGGCCGGCATGCTGCCGACGCTCGCCGGCGCGGCCCTCGCCGGCTGTGCCTATCGGCTGCTGCTGTGAGGGGCCGGCGCGAATCAAAAGGGCGCGGTTGCCCGCGCCCTCAGTGTTGCCAGTAGATCCTGGCGATCTCTCAGCTCGAGGAGCCGGGCTGGAAGACCAGCGGATCGCCGTTCGTATAGTTCTTGTCCGGCAGAGGCTGCTGCGGCATGGCGTAGAATTTCGGTTCGCGGTCGTCGATGCCGGCCTCGAACGGCATGTTCATCTGCACGTCGGTGCCGTTCGCCTGACCCTCGCGCTGCGCCTCCTGCAGCTGCTGGGCCATCTTCATGTCCCAGGGCAGCGCATAGGAACGCGGCTCGGACGTGCCTTCGAACTGCAGCCACACATAGATGCCCTCGCCTTCGCGGATGCTGGCCCCGAGGACCTTTGCCTTCGCGGCGTCGCGCCATTCCAGACGCAGCGGCTTCGGCCGGCTCAGCAGCTCGACCGAGCCGCCATAGACCAGGGCGATGAGGACGACGAAGATGCCGGTCGAGGTCACCCGCTGCCAGACGCGCCCGCGCGGCAGGACGAGGAAGATGAACGATCCGAGCAGCAGGGCGAAAAGGATGGCTGAGGTGATCATTGCGCGGCCACCCTGAGCTCTTTGTAGAGGTTGTTGATGCTGCCGCTGACCAGGTGGCCCTTGTCGTCGAGGGTGAAGCGGAAGGCCGTCACCTGGTCGTTCTCATGCTGCAGCTTGACCGTCGTCGTCACCAGCGGCTGGGCCGTGTCGTCGGGCGTCGACTTGAGGCTGGCGACGACCTTGACGTCGATCGGGTAGGTGACGTTGATGCCGCGATACATGTGCACGTTGACGATGTACTCGCCCGCCGGCATGCCGCGGCTGTAGGCCACCTCGTAGTTGAAGTCGGTCACGTCCTGCGCCTTGCCGAGGTCGTCGCGCAGCAGATTGAAGACGCGCCCGCTCTTGTTGGAATAGCCGACCGGCTTGTCGCCCGGCGCCTGCACCCAGAGGTCGACGTCGGCATCGAGCTTGTCGCCCCACTGCGCCTCGACGATCACATTGCCCGGCGACTGCTCGCCCACCGTCTCCGCCGACTTCGCCGGCGGATTGACCACCGACAGCATCAGCACCGTCATCAGGATGAAGCCACCGAGCATCAAGAGCGCGGTGTCCAGCCAGACGGTGAGGGTTTCCTCATCCATGGAAGTTGCCCAGCAGCCGCAGGTTGATCTTGAGCCACAGGTTGGTGGCGATGCCGAGCAGCGTCGCGTAGAGCGAGACGTACATGCCGTCGACGACCGACGTGATCATGGCCTTGACCTCGTTGGCGTCGGTCGAGCCGCCGTGGCGGGCGGCGGAAAAGGCGATGATGAGGCCGACGACCGTACCGAGCAGGCCGATGCGGACCACGTGGGTGGCGATCCATTGCACGTCGTTCCAGCGCTGCAGGAAGACGCAGACGATGCCCGCGCCGCCGATGCCGACGATCAGCCAACAAAGGGCTGCATTCTGGCCTTCGAACGGCTTGCTGGCCAGTCCGGCAATCCACAGACCGAGCAGAAAGGCGACCGCGATCGCCTGCAGGACGACGGCGCGCGACAGGAACGCGATCTGCGGTCCGGCGCCGGAATTGGTCATGGCCATGCGTTCGGCCACGTTGGGTGTATCCGTCGCTCCGCCGAACTCGGTTCGCAGCTTGGACATCATAGCAGGAAGGCCGGTGGGTTGCTCCGCGTGCGACTGCAGTTCCGCGATCGAACGGTCCTGGGGAAATTTATGGACGGTCGGGTTGGCCATGGGGTCCCATCCTTTCCGGACGAAAACAATGAACGAAACAATGCGACCATCGTCGACCCCGGGGCCTTAACAAATGTTGACTTCTTGGTTAATCAGAATCTAAGGCGGCGCGCCGGACGGTATTGTGCGCGACATCACTCCTACTGCGAATTTGAGCGGCGAAAGCCTTGATTCCCCAGCGGCGATGGAGCTTCCCGGGGATTTCGTCAGTGGCGACGAAGTGCCGGCTGCTTGGAGTGGTTAACGTTTGGTAACAAGTTATTTTCTTGCTTTTTTCTTGGTGCAGCGCACAGCAAAACGAAGCGGCTTCAAAGCGAATACAGGTACCGGAGCAGGGTGCGGCCCACTGCCTCCAGGCTCGTCGCCGCGCATTTGTCGATGGTATCCCGGGTCGTGTTGAACCACGGGTCATATTTGAAGTCGATGACGAGAAAGCTGGGGATCCCTGCCGCGGCGAGCGCCATCTGATCGTCGGCGACGACGAACTCCGTCGGTTCCGGCCGGAACACGGACGGCGCAATCGCGCGGCCGATCTCCCAGAACTTGGTCACCTGCGGCTTGGCGTAGCCGAGGGAGGCCAGCTCCGGATTGAGCGCAAGAGCCTCATAGCACACCATGTCGAAGATGATCGCCTGCTCCGGCAGGCGATCGGGATAGAGCTCGCGGAGATCCGCCGCGAAGTGCGGCGACCCCAGCGGTTTCCAGTCGGGGTCGCCGGCGCCCAGGGACAGCGGGCCCTCCTCGCCGTCGAAGAAGACCAGATCGACCCCAACGGGGAGCTTCGGAAAGACCCGAAGCACACGCGCCGTCTCCAGGAGAAGCGCAACGCCGGAGGCCGAATTGTTGGCGCCGGGCATGGGGGCGGCGGGATGCGTCGCATCGTTATAGGCCCGCACGATGCTGTCATAGTGCGTACCGAGGATCACGCGGCGCGGATTCGACGTGTCGAAACGCCCGACGATGTTGGTCAGGCTGCGCTCCGTGCCATCGTCGTGCCGATAGCGCCAGCTCTGCGTTCCGGCCGCCTCGGCCGTTGTCTTCGCCAATTCGGCCTTGATGTACTCGATGGTCGCCGCATGCCCGGGCGTATCGAGCGAGCGCGGCGTGAACAGCAGCTGGTGCCGAATATCCGCCATGGCGCGCTCGCCGCTCCAGAATTCCAACGGGAGTGCTCCGGACGCCGTCGCCCCGGCGTCGTCCGCCCGGACCGTCGTGGCGCTCGCGAGATGCACCATCGCCGCGAGGCTGAACGGGAGGGCAAGCTTGCGCAGCATCTAGGCCACCTTTCGAGAGGCGCAGAACAGGCTCACCGCGCTGGCGGCAAGAACCGCGGCATAGAGATAGGTGATGGACCGCGAGCCGATCGTCGGAATGAGGGTGAAGGTGGTCAACAGCGTTCCGGCCACGTTCCCGATCGTCGAGATGCCGTAGACCAGGCCGGCGACGCGACCGGTCTCTTCGGTGGAGCGGATGAGAAGCCGCACGGCCACGGGCGAGAGGGTGCCCAGCAGCGACAGGGGCAGCAGGAGCAGGACCGCGGCGGCCAAGAGCGTCGCCCAGGCGCCGTCGCCGATCGTCGCGAGAATCCAGGACATCACATGATCGGCTGCCGCCGGCACGAACGCCAGATAAGCGGCGGCGAGCATGATCGCGACGGCGACGACGCGGGGCGAGGGATGCCGGTCGACGATGGCGCCGCCCGCGAAATAGCCGATCGCCAGGGCGCACAGCACCATCGAGATCAGGCTGGCCCAGGTGCCGATCCCGCCGCCGAAGTAGGGGAACAGATACCGGCTGCCGAGCATCTCGAACCCCATGAGCACGCCGCCGACGACGAACGCATTGGCATAGATCGTGGCGGCAGCGGCGATCTCGGCTACGGATCGGGCCATTTCCGGTTGTGCTGCTGGATCGCCTTCAGGGCCTCGACCGGCGCAAAGTCGTCGGTCAGGATCTTCGCATCGGGATCGATGGTGGAATCCGCGTCGGCGCGCAGACGGCGGCGAAGGTCGAGCATCTGCTTGAGGTCGTAGCGAAGCTGCAGCGCGGCCTGTAGCCGCTCCGCGGAGCGGTCGAGGTCGGCGGGATCGCGGGCGGGTCCGTCGTAGGCGATCGTGACGACATTGCCGTTGGCAACATAGAAGTCGAGTTGGGGAAAGACCGCGTGGATGGTCTTCACCGCCGAGTCGAAAAGCATCGTCGTCGGTTCCACGTTCTGCGCGACCACGCCGCCCTCGGCGAGATGATCCCGCACGATCTGGTAGAACTCCTTCGTCAGGAGATGGAACGGAACGAAGGGACCGCGATAGGCATCGATGAGAATGATGTCATATCGCTCCTTCGATTCAGACAGGAACAGGCGCCCGTCCTGATTGACGACATCGAAGTTCCGCTCGTCCCGGATCCCGAAATACTTGCGGGCGAGCTCGACCACCGTCGGATCGAGCTCGACCGAGGTGACCGGGACGTCCGGCAGGAAACGGTGAAGATACCATGCCGTTCGGCCGCCCCCGAAGCCGATCTCGAGAATCGACTTGATCTGGCCGGCATAGATGAGGCTGGCGGTCATGAAACGGGTGTATTCGACCGGCAGATCGCGGTCGTCGAGCGTGTTGTAGGTGCTCTCGGTGTAGATGTTCTTGTTGTAGCCGAACGTCATGCTGACGAACGACCCCTGCTGGTAGACATAGATGTTGTTGTAGAGCGACTCGCGCGACTCCAGGAGCTTGGGCCCCTCTTGCCCATGCGCCGGCGTGCCGAGGAATGCTGCGGCAGCCACCATCCCGGCCATCGACCAACGAAGCAGCCTCATGCGGCCTGATTGCGCCTCTCGAAGACCCTCGATTCCCCGATGCATCGGATGCACGGGCTCGGGGATCGACTCCCTTGCCGGTCATCGAAGCGCCTGGTGCCCCTGGCCGGACTCGAACCAGCACGCCCTTGCGGGCAACAGATTTTGAGTCTGCCGCGTCTACCAATTCCGCCACAGGGGCCCGTTTCGCGGGCGCCCGATCATAGCCATCCGCGAACGCGATGCAACCGGGCGCCCTCCGTGACGATTGCCGATGATCGCCGACGCTGCTACATCCGCCGCCGGCAACCATGGGCGAGGGACGATGTTGCGGCGGATCTATGACTGGATCATGGGCCTGGCTCATACCCCGCAGGCGGTCCCGGCTCTTGCCATCGTGGCGTTTGCCGAGAGCTCCTTCTTCCCGATCCCGCCGGACGCGATGCTCGTGCCGATGGTCCTGGCCGAGCCCAGGCGCGCCTGGCGCATCGCGCTCGTTGCCACGTCCGCCTCGGTCCTCGGCGGGTTGGCCGGCTATGCCATCGGCCACTATCTGCAGTCCTTCGGACAATGGGTGATCGGAGAGAGCAATTTCGCGGCATTCCGCGCGGCTTATGCGCAGTGGGGCCTGTGGATCATCCTGATCAAGGGACTGACGCCGATCCCCTATAAGATCGTCACCATCGCCAGCGGTCTCACCGGCTTCAACCTGCCCGTCTTCATCCTCGCCTCGATCGCCACGCGCGGTGCCCGATTCTTCATCGTCGCCGGCCTGCTCCGATACTTCGGACCGCCGATTCGCGATTTCATCGAGCGGCGGCTGACCCTGGTTACGACGGTATTCCTCGTACTCGTCGTCGGCGGCGTCATCGTGACGCGCTACCTCGTTTGACGGCCGGCTCTCGATTCCGCTCTGACGCTCATATATGTAGGATGCCATGAACACCGCGGCCCCCGCCGATCGTCGCGCCCCCCTGCTGGTCCTGCTCGCCGGGCTCGCGAGCCTCGCGATCGCCTTTACGTCGCAGTACTGGGGCGGCCTCGTGCCCTGTCCGCTCTGCATCTACCAGCGCTACCCCTATGGCGTGGCCGCCGTCCTGGGCCTGATCGGCCTCGCGGTGGCGCCACGATCCGGCTGGCTCCGCGTCGTCCTGGCCGTCGCCGCCGTCGTCTTCTTCATCGATGCCGGGATCGCCGCCTTTCATGTCGGCGTCGAGCAGCACTGGTGGCCAGGCCTGGCCGAATGCACGAGCTCCCTGCCGACCGGCGTGAGCGCTGAAGAGCTGAAGCAGCAGCTCCTGGCCACACCGGTCACGCCCTGCGACAAGGTCCAGTGGTCGCTGTTCGGCATCTCGATGGCCGGCTACAATTTCATCTATGCGGCCGGCTGCGGACTGCTGACCCTGTGGGCCGCGGCGCGGTAGAAATAGGACCGCGGCGCGCATGCGCGAGCCCCCTGAGCGCGAACTTCCCGGCGATCTCCCGCGTGAGGACCTGATCCGGCGCATGATCCGCGTCGACCACGCCGGCGAGTATGGCGCGCGGCGCATCTATGAGGGCCAGCTGGCGGTGCTCGGCCAGCGCCCGGACGCCGGCCCCATCCGTCGCATGGCAGAACAGGAGGATCGGCACCTGCGGGCCTTCGACACGCTGCTTGCCGAGCGACGGGTGCGGCCGACGGCCCTGCACCCGCTCTGGCACGCTGCCGGCTATGCCCTGGGTGCGGCGACGGCGCTGCTCGGCCGCGAGGCCGCGATGGCCTGCACCGTGGCGGTCGAGGAAGTCATCGACGAGCACTACGCCAGGCAGGCGGCCAGACTCGGCGACGAGGAGCCAGCACTCAAGCGCATGATCGAGGAGTTCCGCGGCGAGGAAATCGAGCATCGCGACATCGGCCTTGCCGAGGGTGCCGAGCGCGCGCCCGCTTACGGCCTGCTCAAAGGCGCCATAAAGACCGGTTCGCGCATCGCAATCTGGCTGGCGGAGCGGATCTGAGCGGACTCAGCTCTGCTCCAGCTCGGTATCCCAGTAGAGGAAGTCACGCCAGCTCTCATGCAGATAGTTGGGCGGAAATGCGCGCCCGTTCTCCTGCAGGAGATAGGTCGAGGGTTGGCTCGGCCGCTGGCGCGGGAACATATGCGCCTCATGCGGCAGGCGGCTGCCCTTGAGCAGATTGCAGCTCTGGCAAGCCGTGACCACGTTTTCCCAGCAGGTGCGGCCGCCGCGCGAGCGCGGGACGAGATGATCGAAGGTGAGCTCGTGGGTCGGGAAGCCGCTGCTGCAGTACTGGCAGCAGAAGCGGTCGCGCAGAAAAACGTTGAATCGGGTGAAGGCGGGCCGCCGCGCCTGCGGGATGAACTCCTTGAGCGAGATGACGCTCGGCAGCCGCATTTCGAACGACGGGCTGCGCACCACTTGCTCGTATTCCGAGACGATATTGACGCGGTCGAGGAAGACGGCCTTCACCGCTTCCTGCCAGGGCCACAGCGACAGCGGGAAATAACTCAGCGGCCGGAAATCGGCATTGAGAACCAGGGCGGGGCAGCTGTCCGGCGGAGCCATTGAGCTGCCCCCTGTCAGCCAGATTTGTGTTTCCGGCGCGGGCGCATGCCATTCATATAATGCATTGCGAGCGCGCGGTCAAAACCCAAGATGTTGCGGTTTTGCGTTAAAAATCAGCCGTTTTTGTCAAGGAATTGTCATGCCGGGTGCCGGCGCAAAGGCCGCGGCGAGAAATTGCCCACCGAGCCGCAGGCCCTCTTCGTCGATAGCGTGGGCCATGCCGCGACGCGTTTCGGTGACGACGGAAAGCCCGTGCGAGCGCAGCGCCTGCACGGCGGCCTCGAACCACGCGTAGGGCACGACCGGATCGGCCGTGCCATGGACCAGCAGGATGCGAGGCCGCGACTTGATCTCGTCGGCGAGACGTTGCGGCGCGATGAGGGAACCGGAATAACCCACGATCGCGGCCACGGCGCGCGGTCGCCGCAGGCCGACGTGCAACGACAGCATGGTTCCCTGGGAGAAGCCGACAAGGGCCAGATCCGCATCCGATAGGCCGCGCTGCGCGAGTTGAGCATCGAGAAAACCATCGAGCAGCGTCCCTGCGGTCTGCAGCTCGGCGAGCTTCATGCCCTCGTCGCGCCCTTCGAAACCGAACCATTGGCGTCCGAAGGGCGCGGCCTCGCACGGGAACGGCGCATGCGGCGCCAGGAACTCGACCTCCGGGAGCTGCCGAGCCCAGTGCGGCGCCAGGCCCAGAAGGTCGTTGCCGTCGGCGCCATAGCCGTGCAGCAGGACGACGAGCCGCCGCGGCTTGCCGCCCGCGGCCGGCCCGAATGACGGACCGGAAAGATCGAGAACTCCACGCATCAGGCACTTGCTCCGGTTGGAAGAGGCGCGATCCTTCTAGCAGGTCCGCTGGGTGCAGCCTACTCAGCCCATCGCGCCCGGCAAGGCGGCCCCGGGAATCACGTCCTTGTCGATGTTCCAGGCGAGCGTGATGCGCGGCCGATGGCCGGTGTATGGATTCACCGAATGAACCAGCGCGCTCGGGAAAACGATCATGGTTCCCGGTTCCATGCGCGGCATCAGCGGATTGGTCACCGAGTCCTTCCGCACCTGGCAACAGGCCTCGACACGCGGATCGACGAGCGCGAGCTTGCCGCTCAAGGGGTCCATCGGATCGTCGTCGCCGACATCGACGGAATAGACGACGCTGGCGGCCGTGCGCTCATGGCTGTGCGCCATGGCATAGTCGCCATGCCGATAGACATTGGCCCAGCTGAGGTCGATGGCCGCCATCTCGCCGCCGAGCAGCAGCTGACTCATATGCAGCGCCCGCGCATTCAGGAGCTCGGCCTCCGGCGACTCCCAGCGGTCGAGGTGATAGACCTTGGTGCCGCCGGCCGCGCGGAAGTAGCGGCTGGCGAAGCGGCTGTCGCCTTCGAGGGCGTGAATGCGTTCGATCAGCGCGGCGTGGATCTCGGCCGCGTCCGCGAACGTGGTGATGCCGATCGTGCGGTGGCCGAGGGGGCGGACCGCCTGGCCCGCCGGCCAGATGGGGAATTCGTGCGCGCCGATCGTGACGCTGTCATTGTCCAAGATCAGGCTCCGTCGGGGTCCCGTTTCGTGCAGGCGGGTCTCGCAGACGATCACCAATAGGGCCACAGCGGCCGCCCGGCAACGCCGCGCCGGGTTGCGCCATCGGTACGACTGAGGCGGTTCCCGCTGCTTGCGGCCGATCGCGCGAATGGGCATGGTCCTTCATGGATCCATGCCGTCGCTATGCTGACATCCGAAACCTATGGTCGTCACGCGGTTCGCGCCGAGCCCGACGGGATATCTCCATCTCGGCCATGCCGCATCCGCGCTCGTCGGCTGGCAGGCCGCAAAGGCGGCCGGCGGGCGCTTCCTTCTGCGCATCGAAGACATCGATGCGACGCGCTGCCGGCCGCAGTTCGAGGCCGCGATTCAGGAGGACCTCGCCTGGCTCGGCCTGGACTGGGAACAACCGGTGCGCCGGCAGTCGGAGCATATGTCAGACTATTCCGCCGCCTTGCATCGCCTTGACGCCCTGGGCGTCCTCTATCCGTGCTTCTGCACGCGGCGCGAGATCGAGGCCGAAGTCGCCGCCGCCGCCCAGGCGCCCCACGGCCCCGACGGGCCGCTCTACCCCGGCACCTGCCGCCGCCTGACGGCCGCCGAACGGGCAGATCGCATGGCGCGCGGTCTCGCCTACGCCCTCCGCCTCGACGCCGCCAAGGCGGCCCACCTGGCCGGTCCGCTCGGCTGGACCGAAGCCGGACGGGGCCGCATCGCGGTCGACCCATTGCGGCTCGGCGACGTCGTCCTGGCTCGCAAGGACGTCCCGGCCAGCTACCACCTGGCGGTAACGATCGACGACGCCCTGCAGGGGGTCACGTTGGTCACCCGCGGGGAAGACCTGTTCCATGCGACCCATCTGCACCGGCTCCTCCAGCGCCTGCTGGGGCTGGCGGAGCCTGCCTACAAGCACCACATACTCCTGACCAATGCCGCTGGGCGACGACTGGCCAAGCGTGACGGCGCCCTCGCGTTGCGGGTGCTTCGTCAGGCCGGGCGGACACCGGTGGAAGTGCGTGCCATGGCGAGCATCGCCGACCAGCCGATGCCTCGGCCAGTGTAGTTCTCGCAGCGACCGACCGAGACCCGCCCCGGCCCATGCTCTCCCTGGACCAACTCAGCGACCTGCTGGAAGTGATCATGGTGAACGTGGTGTTGTCGGGGGACAACGCCATCGTCGTGGCCATGGCGGCCGCCGGACTGCCGCAGGCCCAGCGCGGCAAGGCGATGATCATCGGCATTGCCGCCGCCACGGGCCTGCGCGTCGTCTTTGCTCTCGGGACCTCGGAATTGTACGCGTATCTGGGCCTGCGCCTCGCCGGCGGCATCCTGCTGCTCTGGGTATGCTGGAAGCTGTGGCGCGAACTGCGCCAGCAGCGCCGCGAGGACGCCGCGGTCGAGGAGCTCGAAGAGGAAGTCAGCAGCGTCATGCAGATCGTCGAATGCAGCGACGGCGCGCCGGCGGCGGCGAGTCATGCCACGGCTGTCGCCCCCACCAAGACATTCTGCCAGGCGTTCACCCAGATCCTGATTGCGGACATCTCGATGTCGCTCGACAACGTCCTTGCCGTCGCCGGGGCTGCGCGGAATCACCCGGCCATTCTGATCATCGGCCTCGTGCTTTCGATCGCCTTCATGGGCGTCGCGGCGACCCTGCTGGCCGGCCTGCTGAAGCGGTTCCACTGGATCAGCTACGCCGGCCTGGCGGTGATCTTCTATGTGGCCTGCACGCTGGTCTGGGAAGGCTCCCCCGCCATGATGAATGCGGTCAACAGTGCCGGCCTCATGTAGCCGGCCCGACACGGCGCAATCCGGCTTGGCGTCTCCCGCCCGATGATCGGTTTCTCGGAGATCGGCGCCCTCCTGCAGGTGGTCATGGTCGACCTCGTGCTGGCGGGCGACAACGCGATCGTCGTCGGCATGGTGGCGGCGGGACTGGCGCGGGAGCAGCGCGCCAAGGTGATCTTCATCGGCATCGTCGCCGCGACGTTGCTGCGCGTCGTTTTCGCGGTCGTGACCGCGCAACTCCTCCAGATCATCGGCCTCACGCTTGCCGGCGGCATACTATTGCTGTGGGTGTGCTGGAAGCTGTGGCGCGAGCTCCGCCAGAAGCCTGCGCAGGACGCCGACGTCGATGATGCGAAAATCCGCGATCCGGTCGAACCGCCGGCCAGGAAGACCGTCCGCCAGGCCGTCGTCCAGATCGTGCTGGCAGACGTCTCGATGTCGCTCGACAACGTCCTCGCGGTCGCCGGAGTCGCCCGCGATCATACCTGGGTTCTCGTCGTCGGGCTCGTGCTCTCGGTGGCGTTCATGGGTGCGGCCGCCGCATTGATCGCGGGCCTGCTGAAGCGCTTCCACTGGATCGCCTATGTCGGCCTCGCCATCATCTTCTACGTCGCCTGCCACATGATATGGGACGGCTCGCTGCACGTCCTCACGGCAGCCGACAAGGCCGATATCCTTTGACCGCCGGACCGGTCAGTCGCGCGGCCGGCTGCGCAGGCCGTGGATGAGAGGAAGATAGTCCGGGGTCTCCGGTCCGATGGCGCCGTGCCGGATCAGGAAGTCGATCAATCCCAGGGCCGCGTCGTAGAGAAAGTCGTCGGACGCGGCGAGCCGCTCCGCCACCTGCGCGACCGGCCACAGCGAGAATTCGTCGACTTCGCCGTCGATATTGGTCGGCACGAAGGTTGGCGGCAGCTCCAGATCGAAGACGAAATTGATCTCGTTGCGCAAGCCGCGCTGGCCCTCGAACAGATAGTCGACGACGCTCGCCGGCCGCGCCCGGTCGGCGAGATCGAACGGCACGCCGGCTTCCTCCCAGCACTCCTTGCGGAGGTTGTCGCGCAGGCTCATCCCCATGGGCTGGCCGCCATTGGCCAGGAGATCGAGCTTGCCGGGGCCGACCGGCTTGGAAAGCGACCGGCGGGCGATCCACAGCCGCATCGCTTCGCCACGGCCGCAGTAGCCGATCACATGCACGCTGTGCGTGAGGATGCCGAACGCTGGCGCGGCTGCGCGCTCGATCCGCAGGAGCGGCGGCGAGTGGAATGACGGCGCGACGGCGTAGCTCTCGTCGCGCCAGCCCGTGAGGGCGCCCTGCTGGTGCAGTTGCCGGAGCACGGCATCGACGGCGTCGCTCCGCGCCTCGAAGTCGTCGAGACCGGGGGCGAGCCGGACCGCGTCGGCCGCGATGCTGAACGTCGCCGGGAAGGTGCGCAGCAGGTCGGCGATCTCGTCGGCCACCCAGCCGACTCGCGTCGTGTCGATGACGAACGGACGGAAGCGCGCCATGTCGCGGCGCATGCAGTGGCGGACGCGGTCGAGGAGACTCATGGACCGCCGCTACTCGTTGCCGATGAAGCCGCCGACCTGCCTGCTCCACAGATGCGCGTAGGGGCCGCCGCGCGCCAGCAGGTCCGCATGGGTCCCCTGCTCGAGGATGCGACCCTTCTCGAGATAGAGGATGCGGTCCATGCCCGTGATGGTGGAGAGCCGGTGCGCGATCGCGATCACGGTGCGACCGGGCATCAGCTCCCAGAGGGCCTCCTGGATCAGGTGCTCGGACTCGGAATCGAGGGACGACGTCGCTTCGTCCAGCACGAGAATGCGGGCATCCTTGAGCAGGGCGCGCGCGATGGCCACGCGCTGGCGCTCGCCGCCGGAAAGCTTGATGCCCTGCTCGCCGACGATCGTGCGATAGCCCTGCGGCCGCTGCAGGATGAACGGATGGCAATGCGCCTGCGCGGACGCCGCCAGGATCTCGCGCTCGCCGGCGTCGAGATGGCCGTAGCGGATGTTGTCGGCGATCGGGCGGTGAAAGATGGCGGGCGCCTGCGGCACTTCCGCGATTGTTTCGTTCAGCGAATCCCAGGTGACGCCCGCGATGTCCTGACCGTCGATCAGGACGCGGCCGCCCTGCGGTTCGAACTGCCGCCGCAGCAGCTTGACGAGCGTGCTCTTGCCGGATCCCGAGGGGCCGACCAGCGCCACCTTCTCGCCGGCGGCGATGTCGAGATCGAGATGGTCGAACAGCGTCGCGCCGTCCGGATGCCGATAGGTCACGGCCTGGAAGGAGATGCCGCCGCGGTCGACGACGAGCGGCACGGCATCCGGCCGGTCGACGATCTCGTGCTGTTGCGTGACCAGGTCGATGGCCTCGGTGAGCGTGCCCGTGTGGTCGAAGAAGTCGAGCATCCGGTTCGACAGGTTCCAGATGTTGAGCGAGATGAGGTTGGTGAGCGTGAAGACCATGGTGAAGGTGCCGATGTCCAAGCGCTTGGCGAGCGTCGCATCGAGCGCCGCATAGGTCATCAGGCCGAGCATGGAGAACACGGCGATCGCCTGGAAGACGCGCATCAGCAGCAGGAACCAGCGCAGGCGCATCGAGCCCTGCCGCTCCGTGACGAAGTAGCGGCTGAGGAAGCGGCGCTCGAAACGCCAACGGGCGAAACTCCGGATGGCGTCGGCATTGGCGATGGCGTCGATCATCTTGCCGGAACTGGTGCTGACCGCATCGGACATCGACTTCGACAGCCGGACACAGCGCCGCGCGAGCAGGCTGGAAATGGCGACGTAGATCAGCGTCCACAGGCCGAGGCCCGTGGCCAGCGTCGAATCCTGGAACGCCAGCAGGGCCAGGGCCACCAGCAGCATCATGACGATCTTCGTCATGTCGAAGGTGAGCAGCTCCATGATGCCCAGGCAGGCGCGCGCCGATTCCTTGACCTTCTGGCCGAGCCGTCCGGCGAAGTTGTCCTGGAAGTAGCGCGGCGAGTGGCCGAGCAGGTACCCGAACAGCTGGTTCTGTACGCGCTCGCGGAGATACGGCGCGGCGAAGATGTCGATCGCCTGGTAGACGCGCACCATCAAAGACGACGCGATCCACAGGAAGACGAGAATGCCGAACCAGGCCACCGCCACGGAGCGCGCGCTGGCGGCGCCGCCGGTCACGCTGTTCACGACGCGCTTGACGGCGTAGGGCTCGAGCGTCTCCAGGCCCTGCGCGACGACGACCGCGAGGATCATCGCGACGTAGCGGCCGAGATAGTAGCTGCGCACGAAATGCCAGAGGAACGCCCAGGGGCTCGTCGGCAGCCATTGCACCGGCTGCAGCCGCTCCGGCGCCTCGTTGTCGTCGTCGGGCACGGCGCGGCGCTCCAGCCAGTCGCGCCAGCCGGCCGCGACACTTGCGCTGGATGCCAGTGCCCGTATCGCTCTCGCCGTCATGGAATGCGCGTTGCCGCGCTCGCGCGACCGATTCCTATCCCAGGATTCGCGTTTCACAACATGCCAAATATCGGAAGCAGCCTACCGATTGGGGCATGCCCGCAGGATCATGGCGAATGGCCGGCAGCCGGCATGAAATCGGGGTGGCTGCGCAGGCCGGCGATGATGTCGAGATAGTCCGGGTCCTCGGGTCCGAGAAAGCCGTGCCGGAGCAGGAAATCGATGTTCACGAGCGCCACGTTGAACTTGAAGTCGTCGGTCTTCGCCAGGACCTCGATCACCCGCCCGATCGGCCAGAGGAAGAATTCCTCCACCTCGCCGTCCTGGTTGACCGGCTGGAATGCCGCCGGCAGTTCCAGGTCGTAGGCGAAGATCACGTCGTTGCGCAGCCCCTCCTCGTTCGTCGTGAGGTAGGTGATGGCGCCGACCGGGCGGGCCTGACGCGCCAAGTCGGCCGGCAGCGACGCCTCCTCGGATGCTTCCTTGAGGAGATTGTCCATCAGGCTGAGGCCGATGGGTTGCCCGCCGGCGACGAGATGATCGAGCTTGCCGGGCCAGGCGTGCTTGTGGCGCGAGCGGCGGCCGACCCACAGGCGCATCGCATCGCCGCGGCCGACATAGCCGTTCACGTGGATGCCATAGGCCCGGACTCCGAAGGAGGGGACGGCCGCCCGCTCGATCTGCAGGAGCGGCGGCGCGTGGAAATTGGTGCCCACGGCATAGGCCTCGTCGCGCCAGGCGGGAAACAGCCCGTCGCCGCGCAGGCGCCGCAGGACGGCATCGACGGCACGGGTGCGCGAGTCGAAGTCGGCAAGCCCAGGCGACAGGCCCACGCCATCGCCGGAGACCACGAAGGTTTCCGGAAAGCCGCGCAGCCGCTCGGCGAGCGCCGGGTCGATCCAGCCGACCCGAGTGTCGCCGATGCGGAAGGGCGGGCGCCGCGCGATATCGCGACGCAGGAATGGACGAACTCGGTCGAGCAGGCTCATGACCACATCCCCTCGGAAAACTCCTGTCCCAGTTGCCAGAGAGTCGCGCCGGTTGCCAAGAGCTTCCGTCATGGCAGGCAGCCGCCTCTGCTATAGTCAAAAGATCGCAACTCGCCGACAGGTCGATCGTGCCATCCCGCGGACCCACATGGCTCTGGCTCGCCGTCGCCGCCGTCGGCGTGACCGGCCTCGTCGTCGCGCTCAACGGCCGCTTTCCCGGGGCGCTCCAGGACTCCAACCAGGCCGGACGCCTCGCTTATCTCATGGCCTGGCTGGTCCTCGGCGGCAGCGGCGTGGTCCTGGCGGTCCGCCGGCAGCCCCTGGTCGGGCTGCGCAATGCCGCGATCTGGGTCGGCATCGGCCTCGCGCTCGTCATCGGCTATAGCTACCGCGACGGCCTCGGCGACCTCGGCGCGCGCCTGTCGGGCGAACTGGTCCCGCAGCGCGGCGTCGCCGAGGGCGAGGATGCCATGACCTTCCGGGCCGGCCAGGATGGGCACTTCCATGTCGAGGCGCTGGTCGACAATGTGCGCGTGCGCTTCCTGGTCGACACCGGCGCCAGCGAGGTGGTGCTCTCGCCGGCCGACGCCCGCCGGCTGGGCTTCGACCGCGGCAACCTCGAGTTCGTACAGAGGGCGGAGACGGCCAACGGCATGGTGCGCGGCGCCCCGGTGACGCTGCGGGAGGTGGTGGTCGGCAACCTGCGCCTGGCCGATGTGCGGGCCAGCGTGAACGCCGCGGACATGAGCGAATCGCTGCTCGGCATGACCTTCCTGTCGCGTCTCGGCGGCTTCGAGGTTTCGGGTGACAGGCTGACTCTGCGACGCTAGAACGATTCGGCGATGCCGGGGGTGATTCGCGCGCTGGGGGTGCTCCTGCTGCTTCTGCTCACGGCGGGCTGCGCCGCGGAGCCGGCGCCGCCTGTTGCCGCGCCGCAGACAGCGCTGCTGCCGCCCCCTACCGGGCCGATCGAGTGCGTGCCCTACGCGCGGCAGGTTTCCGGAATCGATCTGCGCGGCGACGCCTGGACCTGGTGGAGCCAGGCGGAGAACCGCTACGGCCGCGGCCGGAAGCCCCGCCTGGGCGCCGTGCTGGTGTTCGCCAAGACCAGCCGGCTGCCGCTCGGCCATGTCTCCGTCGTGACCAGGCTGGTGAACGCGCGCGAGATCCTGGTCACCCATGCCAACTGGGCCAACAGCAGCGACGACCGCGGCAAGGTGACGAAGGACGTGCGCGTCATCGACGTCTCGCCCGGCAACAACTGGAGCGCCTTGCGCGTGTGGAACGACGACCTCGACGACTTCGGCCTGGTCTATCCCGCCATCGGGTTCATCTATCGGGGCGGAGCGGCGGCTTGAGACACCGGCCGCGCCGGATTGCATCCGGGACGGCCGCGCACTAGGACATCGGCCATGGAAAGCGTCGCCGACAGCGCCCGCGCCGGGCACGGACATCAGCGGGCCCTCATCCTCGCGGCCCTCGGCGTCGTCTATGGCGACATCGGCACCAGCCCGATCTACGCCCTGCGCGAATCGATCGCGGCCACCGCCGGCCTGACCGGCACCGACAACGCCGTGCTCGGCGTGCTGTCGCTGATGTTCTGGGCCCTCGTCATCGTCGTCACCATCAAGTACGTGCTGCTCATCATGCGGGCCGACAACCGCGGCGAGGGCGGCATCCTGTCGCTGGCGGCGCTGGCCCTGCGCCTGTTGCAGACGGACAAGCGGGCCCAGGCCTTCGTCGTCGCCCTCTCGATCGTCGGCGTCGCCCTCTTCTACGGCGACGGGCTCATCACGCCGGCGATCTCGGTGTTGAGTGCGGTCGAAGGCCTCGAGGTGGTGGCGCCGGAGCTGCAGCCCTTCGTCGTGCCCTGCGCCGTGGTCATCCTGGTGGCGCTCTTTCTGCTGCAGTCGCACGGCACGCAGCGGGTCGGCAATCTGTTCGGCCCGGTCATGTGCATCTGGTTCGCCGTCCTGGCCGTGCTCGGCATCGCCGGCATCATCCGCGAACCCGACGTGATCCGCGCCATCGACCCGCTCTATGGGATCGACCTCCTGGCCGCCGGCGGCTGGCAGGCGTTGACCATCCTCGGGTCGGTCGTGCTGACGGTGACGGGCGCCGAGGCGCTCTATGCCGACATGGGGCATTTCGGGCGGCGGCCGATCAAGGCTGCCTGGCTCTACCTCGTGCTGCCGGCCTTGACCCTCAACTATTTCGGCCAGGGCGCGCACATCCTGAGCGAGCCGGCGGTTGCGAGCGATCCGTTCTTCCTGCAGGTCCCGCGCTGGGGCCTGATGCCGCTGGTCGTGCTGACGACGGTCGCCACGGTCATCGCCTCGCAGGCGGTGATCTCCGGCAGCTATTCGCTGACCCGCCAGGCGATCCAGCTGGGCTACGTGCCGCGCATGGAGGTGCAGCACACCTCGGCCGCCGAGATCGGCCAGATCTACATGCCGCGCGTGAACTGGATCCTGATGGTCGGCGTGCTCGCCCTCGTCGTCGGCTTCAAGTCGTCGAACGCGCTGGCCGGGGCCTACGGCATCGCCGTGACCGGGACCATGGCGGCGACCACGGTCCTTGCCATGATCGTGGCGCGGCGCGGCTGGCAGTGGCGGCGGATCAGCGTCGCCGTCCTGTTCGGCGCCCTTCTCGGCGTCGACCTGTTGTTCTTCGTGTCGACGCTGTTGAAGATACCCAACGGCGGCTGGTTCCCGCTCGTGGCGGCGGCGGCCGGCTTCGCCGTCATGGTCACCTGGCGGCGCGGACGGAACACCGTCTACGAGATGCTCTATGGCGATGCGCTGCCGATGGACGCCTTCCTGGCGCGGCTCGAGCCGTCGGCCAACCGGGTCGCCCGGACGGCGGTGTTCATGACCAACGACCCGACGAGCGTGCCGCGCGCCATGCTGCACAACATGAAGCACAACATGGTGATCCACGAACGGATCATCCTGATGACCGTGCTGCTGGAGGACGTCCCGCACGTGCCGCTCGAGCAGTGCCTCGCCGTCGACCGGCTGGGCAAGGGCTTCTTCCGCGTCACCTGCCATTTCGGCTACATGGACGATCCCCACGTGCCGCAGGCCCTGGAACTCGCCCGCAAGCACGGCCTGGCCACGGACATGATGGAGACCTCCTTCTTCATCGGCCGCGAGACCCTGGTGGCCTCGCGGCGGCCACACCTGCCGCGCTGGCAGCGGGGCCTCTTCATCGCGCTTTCGACCACCGCCCTCAGCGCCACCGCCTTCTTCTCGATCCCGCCCGGCCAGGTCGTCGAGCTGGGCGCCCAGGTGGAGATCTGAGACGGCCCGCGAAAATAGCGGATGGACCCCATGTCCAGCGGGGATCAGTTCCTGTAGGGGCGGATCTCAGATCCGCCCGTCGACGGATCGGCCGGAAGGGCCGCCGGGATATTTGGCGGTCGTGCGGCGGCGAGGCGGGCGGGTCGTTAGACCCGCCCCTAGGTGCGATCGTGAAATCGAGCGATGGAGCCCATGTCCAGCGGGGGAATGCCGTGCGCTGTAGGGGCGACCGGCAGGTCGCCCGCCGGTCTCTTCTGTCCCCACCGCGGGCGACCTTCCGGTCGCCTCTACAGGGATAGGACAATATTACTGACGTAATCAGCGGATCTGTCAAACAACCCCACATAAAGGAAGTTAACGACATCACGAGGTCGCTGGAAGGACAGTTCGGTTGGCAGATTCATCTGCGCGCGACGGGGCGCGACGGCCGGTGTCGTCGTTCATGGGTAGCGGTTCACGATGTCCAACAGCGCGCTCCACATTATAGAACATTTAGCGAACATGCAACCAGATTCGCAGATTCCTACATTGCGACCGCTCTGGATTTCCGCCTTCGCGGGACTGACAATTCGCGGCGTTTCACGAGCGAGCGAAGGGGGATGCAGGTGCAGTTCATGGTGATCGAGAGCTTCCGCGGCCAGGACGGCAAGGCGGTCTATCGGCGGTTTCGCGACAAGGGGCGGATGATGCCGGACGGCCTGCGCTTCGTCGCCAGCTGGGTGTCCGCCGACCTCGGCCGCTGCTTCCAGGTCATGGAGGCGGACGACGTCACGCTGTTCCAGCAGTGGGTCGCCCAGTGGTCCGACCTGGCGGCGTTCGAGATCGTGCCGGTCGTGCCGGGCAAGGACACGGCGGTCGCCCTCATGGGGCAACTGGATTCGGATTGAGCGCCGCCTTCAGGCGCGGCGTCGCGAAGTCGAGGAAGGCGCGCAACTTCTGCGGCAGGAGCCGCTGCCCGACATGCACGAGATTGACGGGCAAGGGCGCCGGCTCGAAGTCCTGCAAGGCGAGGACGACGGCGCCCTCCCGGAGCGCGTTTGCGACCTGATAGGAGAGCACGCGCGTGACGCCGATGCCGGCCTTCGCCGCATCGATGGCGGCCTCGGCCGTGTTGACGACCAGCCGCGAGCGGATCGCGACGGTCGTCTCGGCCTTCCCGGCCGGGAAGGTCCAGGCCTGCGGCGCCGTCATGCCCTCGAAGGTGATGCAGTCATGGGCGGCGAGGTCCGCCGGTTCCTTCGGCGTGCCCCGCTCGGCGAAGTAAGCCGGGCTGGCGCAGACGACGCGGCGGATCGAGCCGACGCGGCGCGCCACCAGGCTGCTGTCGGCCAGGTGGCCGATGCGGACGGCGAGATCGACCGGTTCCTCCAGGATGTTGACGATGCCGTCGGCCAGGCGCAGGCGGATATCGATCTCTGGGTAGGCGCGCAGGAAATCGATCACGACCGGCAGCACATGCAGGCGGCCGAACACGACGGGCGCCGTGATCAT
>JBKOWC010000307.1:0-10619 GCA_046724215.1 Pseudomonadota bacterium
GCCGCGACGTAGGAGCGCCCCGCGTCGGTCAGCGCGATCCGCCGGCTCGAGCGGGTGAGCAAGCGCGTCTTGAGGTGGGCCTCCAGTTCCGCGACCTTGCGGCTGACGGTCGTGAGCGGCGTGTTGAGCCGGCGGGCCGCCGCCGAGAGGCTGCCCGCCTCGACCACCGCCAGCAGGGTGGACATCGACTCGAAGCGATCCATCGAACCTTCCGAAATTCGGGAGGATTTCTCTCGATTATCGCGACTTCTTCTTCCTGATGGAAGGTCATAGGTTGGAGCGAGCAGCTTCGTAGGGGCGACCGACAGGTCGCCCGCGCGGGGCACAAGTTCCGCCTGTAGTAGTTTCGTCGATAGCCGGGCGACCTGCCGGTCGCCTCTACGAAGGCTCAACGGCACAGACGATCGAGGAGGCCTGCATGGACCGCCCACCGCTTCCCCCCTTTACCGCCGAGACCGCCGCACAGAAGGCGCGGCTGGCCGAGGATGCCTGGAACACGCGCGACCCCGCCCGCGTCGCGCTCGCCTACACGGAAGACAGCGCCTGGCGGAACCGGGCGGAATTCTTCCAGGGACGTGCCGCGATCGAGGCGTTCCTCACGCGCAAGTGGAACCGCGAGCTCGACTATCGCCTGATCAAGGAGCTCTGGACCTACCGCGACAACCGCATCGCCGTGCGCTTCGCCTATGAGTGGCACGACGACAGCGGCCACTGGTTCCGCAGCTACGGCAACGAGAACTGGGAGTTCGACGAGCACGGGCTGATGCGCCGGCGCATCGCCAGCATCAACGACCTGCCGATTCCGGATAGCGAGCGCAAGTATCACTGGCCGCTCGGCCGCCGCCCCGACGACCATCCGGGGCTCGGCGACCTCGGCCTCTAGCGGAGAGTCCGATGGACGCCACGCCGACCTATGCCAGCGACGTCGCCTTCACGCCGACCGTCAAGGCGATCCAGGCCCGCAAGGGCTCGCGCCGCGGCTATGCGAGCATGGAGCAGCGGGGCTCCTGGGAGACGCGCATCACGCCCGAGATCGCCGCCTTCATCGCGGCGCAGACGAGCGTCTTCCTCGCCACGACGAACGCCGACGGCCAGCCCTATATCCAGCATCGCGGCGGCCCGGCCGGCTTCCTGCGCGTGCTCGACGAGCGGACCATCGGCTTCGTCGATTTCGCCGGCAACCGGCAATACATCACGCAGGGCAACCTCGCCGACAATCCGAAGGCGTTCCTGTTTCTGATCGACTATGCGCACCGGCAGCGCATCAAGATCTGGGGCGAGGCGCGCGTGGTCGAGGGCGATGCCGGGCTGATGGGCAAGCTGATGCCGGAGGGCTACAAGGCGCGCCCCGAGCAGGTGATCCTCTTCACCGTTTCCGCCTGGAACTCGAACTGCCCGCAGCACATTCCCCAGCGCTTCGACGCCGAGGACGTGGCGGCGGCGCTCGCCGAGCGCGACGGCCGCATCGCGGCGCTGGAGGCGGAGGTCAAGCGGCTGCGCGCAGCGTCGCAAGAGAAATAGGGGCACAGTCATTGGCCCGGCGACCATGTCCCAAAAGAATGGGGGCTCCGGAATCACTGCCGCATTGCAGGGGGTGGCTCGCACCCGACTTAAGCCGCCGGCGGTACCCTCCGAGAGGTTCACCGGCATGAGGAAATAGCTTATCGTTGCGTCGGAGATGAAGCGACGCCTGAAGGGAGCCTCCCGCGGTTTGCCGGAATCATCGGTGTGGTCCGGTGATCGCAGGCGCAGCGAGGTCGCAATCAAACCTGTATTCGCGGAGGGAAAGAGATGATCGGATCGCGCTACAAGCGGGTGGGCGACACGCGGCACACGGGCACTTATGCGGTCATCGGGCCGGCAAGTGAAATCGGCAGCGTGCGCGAGTGGGTCCTGCGGAACGAGAAGAACCAAGCGGACGAACTGGTCGTCAAGGCGACCGACCTGGACAACCAAAAGCTCTGGGACCGTCTCGACTGATCGCGATGGCGACGCCGACCATGGCGACGGCGTCGACTTCGCGAGCCGATCAGCCGCGATGCTGGAACTGGACCAGTGTCCAAGTGTGGCACTTCGCTGAAGTGCTCACGAGAAGCCGGGCACGATGGCTACTAGGAGTAAAGCCGACGTGCAGCGGACCGGTCGGGTCGGCAGCCCCGTGACCCGAACCGGACTCGCCATTGTTTGCTCTTACACCTAAGATTTTGGCAACTGCTGTTTTGGTTGCCGGGTAGCGCGCAATGGAGCGCCGACTTGCTGCCATCCTTGCCGCTGACGTGGTCGGCTATAGCCGCCTCGTAGAGCAGGATGAGGCCGGTACACTGGCGGCGTTGTCCGACCGGCGCCGAACGATTGTCGAACCACTGCTGGGGAGACACCGCGGCCGCATCGTTCGGCTGATGGGTGACGGCATCTTGGTCGAATTCGCCAGCGCCGTCGATGCGGTGCATTGCGCGGTCGATATTCAGAAGGCGATGAAGGAAGAAAATGCGAAACTGCCAGACGACCGCGTGATCGTCTTGCGTATCGGCATGAATCTCGGCGACGTGGTCGTCGAAGACGGCGATCTGTACGGCGACAGCGTGAACATCGCGGCGCGGCTGGAAGCGATGGCCGACCCAGGCGGAATCTGCCTCTCGAGTGCGCTGCATCAGCAAGTGGAGCGGCTGCTTCCATTCGCATTCAGGGACCTGGGCAATCAGGCGCTGAAGAACATCGCCAGGCCTGTGCGCGTCTTCTGCATCGCGGACGACCAAGAGGCGCACCGTACGCCGCCTACTGGGAGCCCGACCGGGCGCACATTCTCGCTGCCGAGCAAACCTTCGGTAGCGGTCCTTCCGTTCACCAACTTGAGCGGCGATCCGGAGCAGCAATACTTCAGCGACGGGATGACGGAAGACATCACCACCGAGCTATCGCGGTTCCGGCAACTGTTCGTCATCGCGCGGCATTCGTCCTTCCAATACCGGGACCACGCGGTCGATGTGAAGCGCGTCGGTCGCGAGCTTGGGGTCGAATACGTCGTGGAAGGCAGTGTGCGCAGGATCGGTGAGAGAGTTCGCATCACCACGCAGCTCGTCGACGCGATCACCGGCAACCACCTCTGGGCCGAGCGTTATGATCGCGATCTGAAAGATATCTTCAGCGTTCAGGATGACGTCGTCCGGACCATCGTTGCCACTCTCCCGGGTCGGATCGAGGAGGCGGGTTCGCGATCGGCGCGCCGAAAGCGACCGGAAAATTTGGTTGCCTATGACTATTTCCTGCGCGGTGCCGAGTATCACCTGATGTTCGACACCGTCCACAATGCGGTGGCTCGGGAGATGTTCGAGAAAGCAATTGCGCTCGATCCCGAGCTGGCGCCCGCCTATGCCTGGCTGGCGACGCAGCACATGCGCGACTGGATGTTCTATCAGTCGATCGAAGCGAGGGAGCAAGCGCTCAAGCTGGCTGAGCGGGCGGTCGGTCTCGATCCGAACGACAGCGTTTGCCACATGATGCTCGGCTATGTCTGCCTCTACCAAAAGCGGTTCGACGATGCCGAGTTTCATCTCAAACAAGCCATAAGCCTAAACCCCAACGACCCCAACAATGCCGTGACGATGGCGTGGCTTGCCGCCTGCGTTGGAAAGCCGGATGGGGGGCTGAACTGGATGGACAAAGCCTATCGGCTCAATCCCTATCCACCGCCCTGGTACTATTCGGTGCACGGAACTGTCCTGTATGCAGCGCGTCGCTACGCGGAGGCCGTGGTAGCGCTCAAGCGTGTTTCGGTCAGCCTGGAACCCTGGGATGCGACATATCTTGCCGCAAGCTATGGGCAAATTGAATTTGCGGGAGAGGCTCAGATGATTGCCGCCAAGACGCGCAGGCTCTACCCGAAGTTCTCCATATCACAGTATGTGGCCGGCGAGCCGTTCCGCGATCCAGGCGATGTCGAACATCTACGCGATGGACTGAAGAAGGCAAGAATCCTGGAATGAAGACCCACAGCACCAACGTCGCCGAAAGCCAACCCCGGCTTATTTCGCCGGCTTGGCGTGATTGTCGGCAATAGACCTGGACCGCCGGCGTAGGCCGCACAGCGCACGGCGCCGATCACGTTTTCAATCCCGCGGCAGCAAGCCGCTGAAGGGCGTTTCCGGCGAATGGGCGCTCTCCCCGGCGTCCTCGTAGATCCCCTTCCTCCCGACCCGCCGCCGCGGGGCCGAAATGACAACATCGGCGTAAGGCGGGTCGGGCATTCTGGCGGCGTTGTCCGGCAACAGGGTTGGCCGGATCTTTACCATCCGCGCCGTAGATATTCGGCTTGTTTTTCAATGCTCTAGGTTCCAGGGGCCGATGCACCAGCCAGCCGCCATCCCGTCGCTCAGGGCGCTTACCGGCGCCCCTGTCCGCTTCAAGATCGTCGATGTCGGCGCCAGCCTGAAGGACGGCGAGCCGCCGCCCTATGCCGAGCTTCTGAAGACGGGCGACGTCGACATCGTCGGCTTCGAGCCCAGCCTCGAGGCCCTCGCCGAGCTCGACGCGCGCAAGGGGCCGCACGAGACCTATCTGCCGCACGCGATCGGCGACGGCGGCCGGCATACCCTCAACATCTGCCGCGCGCCGGGCATGACCTCCTTGCTGACGCCGAACCCGGCCGTGCTCAACCTGTTCCATGGCTTCCCGGCCTGGGGGCAGGTCCTCTCCACCGAGACGGTCGACACGGTCCGCCTCGACGACGTCGCGGAGACGGCGGGCGCGGCGATGCTGAAGATCGACATCCAGGGCGGCGAGCTGATGGCGCTGAGCCATGCCACGGCGCGGCTGCGCGACCTGCTGGTGATCCACACCGAGGTCGAGTTCCTGCCGATGTATGTCGACCAGCCGCTGTTTTCCGACCTCGACCTCTTCCTGCGCCGGCACGGCTTCGTGTTCCACCGGTTCCATCCGTCGGTCAGCCGCACGATCGCGCCGCTCCTGGTCAACAACGACATCTATGCCGGCATGAGCCAGCTGCTGTGGGCCGACGCCATCTTCGTCAAGGACTTCACCCGGCTCGAGCGGCTGAGCGAGCCGCAGCTGCTGGTCATGGCGGCCATCCTGCACGACTGCTATCGGTCGTTCGACCTGGTCATGCGGCTGCTGACGGAGCATGACGCGCGCGCCGGGACACAGCTTGCCGCGGACTATCTGTCGCGCCTGCGGACGCAGACCAGCAAAGCGGCCTGACGGACGGCAGCCGCGTTCATGTCGTCCGCGCTCGCGAAGACTGTCGGCCCGGCCCCCGAGGGCGAAGCGGACACGCCGGCCGGCGATGGGAGCCACGGCGCGACGGCCGTCGCCCGCTTCGCCCTGTCGCCGCACCACACGGCGCTGCGCTGCCTGTTCGTGGTCTGCCTGCACCGCGGCGTGCAGCTGAAGCCCATCGATTTCGGCGAGGTCAAGGAGACGGACACGCTGGGCTCGGTCCTGCGCGTCATGCAGAAGGTCGGGCTGCGCGGCAAGCCGCTGCACCGCTGCAACTGGAAGAAGTTCGCCGCCCTCGGCTACGCCTTCCCGATGATGGCGCTGCAGAAGAGCGGCAACTGGGTCGTCGTGCTCAACACCGTCGAGAGCGTGGACGGGCCGGCCGTGACCGTGCTCGACCCGCTCTCCGAGCAGGGCGGTGCTTCGGTCGTGCCGCGGGCGCAGTTCGTCGCCGACTGGGGCGGCTCGCTGATCCTCTGCAAGCGCGTGCGGCCGGCCAACGAGGAGCACCGGCCGTTCGGGATGCGCTGGTTCCTGCCGGAGATCCTGCGCCACGGCCATCTGTTCCGCGACGTGGCGGTGGCCGCCACGATGTCGGCGATGATCGCCTTCTCGATACCGCTGATGTTCCAGATCCTGATCGACAAGGTCATCACCCACCGCAGCTACCAGACGCTGTTCTCGCTGGTGCTGATCTTCGCGGTGCTGACGCTGTTCGACGGCGTGTTCAGCTACACGCGCCAGTACCTGATGCTGTTCATCACCACGAAGATCGACGGCCGGCTGGCGTCGCGCACCTTCCGCCACCTCCTGAGTCTGCCCCTGTTTTTCTTCGAGGGCACGACGGCCGGCGTGCTGGCCCGCCACATGCAGCAGACCGAGACGATCCGGCAGTTCCTGACGGGGCGCCTGTTCCAGACCATGCTCGACGCCATGGCGCTGCCCCTCATGCTGGGCATGCTGCTGCTCTACAGCGGCAAGCTGACGCTGGTGGTGCTGGGATTCTCGCTCGCCATCGCCGGCGTGATCGCCTTCATGGTGCCGACCTTCCGCCGCCGGCTCGAGCAGCTTTACGCCGCCGAGGGCGGCCGGCAGGCGCATCTTGTCGAGACCATCCACGGCATGCGCACGGTGAAATCGATCGCGCTCGAGCCCGTGCGGATGAGCGCCTGGGAGGCGAAGGTCGCCCAGGGCGTGCAGCGGCGGGCGACCGTGGGCCGCATCGCGGCGCTCGCCGGCGTGCTGACGCAGGGCCTCGACAAGCTGATGCAGATGGCGGTGATCGGGCTCGGCGCCATGGACGTGTTCGACGGCCGGCTCAGCATCGGCGCCCTCGTCGCCTTCAACATGATCTCGGGCCGCGTCACCGGGCCGCTGGTGCAGATCGTCGGCCTCATCAACGAGTACCAGGAGGCGGCGCTGGCGGTGAAGATGCTGGGCATCGTCATGCAGCATCCGCCGGAGCGCGACCCCGCGCATGTCGGCATCGCGCCAGCGATCAGCGGGAACATGGAGTTTGCGGACGTGACGTTCCGCTACCACGCCGGCGGCCCCGCCGTGCTCGACCGGGTCTCGTTCGCGGTGCGCGCGGGCCAGGTCGTCGGCGTCGTCGGGCGCTCCGGCTCCGGCAAGACGACGGTGACGCGCCTCATCCAGGGCATCCAGCCGGCGCAGGAGGGCATGATCCGCCTCGACGGCATCGACATCCGCCACATCGACCTGCCGCATCTCAGGCGCAGCATCGGCGTCGTGCTGCAGGAGAACTTCCTCTTCCGCGGCACGATCCGCGACAACATCGCGGCGGCGCGGCCGGACGCGCCGCTGGCCGAGATCGTCGAGGCCGCACGCATGGCCGGCGCCGACGAGTTCATCGACCGCCTGCCGGCGTCCTACGAGACCCTGGTCGAGGAGAACGGCGCCAATTTCTCCGGCGGCCAGCGGCAGCGCATCGCCATCGCCCGGGCGCTGATGATGCGGCCGCGGCTCCTGATCTTCGACGAGGCGACGAGCGCTCTCGACCCCGAGAGCGAGGCCATCGTGCAGGAGCATCTCGGGCAGATCGCGGAAGGCCGCACGCTGCTCATCGTGTCGCACCGCCTGACGTCGCTCGCCCATGCCGACGCCATCCTCGTGCTCGAGCACGGGAAGGTCCTGGACTTCGCGCCCCACGCCGTGCTGCTGCAGCGCTGCGAAGTCTACCAGCGGCTGTGGCGGCAGCAGACGAGCAGCCTGCAATGACGACCCTGCCCGCCCCGGTGCGCGGGTTTCTGCCGGCGCTGCGCCAGCGCCTCCGTCTCTGGCAGCTCCCGGCGGCGGACAAGGCCTGGCCGCGGCAGGATTTCGCGCCGGCGCAGCCCGATCTCGACGACACGCTGGCGGAGACGCCGCCGCGCTTCCTGCGCAATACGCACTATGCCGTCGTCGCCCTCTTCCTGTCGCTGATCCTGATCGCGTCGATCGTCAAGGTGGACATGATCGTGGCGGCGCCGGGACGGCTGGCGGCGGACGCGCCGACCATCGTGGTGCAGCCGCTGCAGATCTCCATCATCCGCGAGGTGCGGGTGAAGGCCGGCGACGTCGTGCACAAGGGCGACGTGCTGGCGAAGCTGGACCCGACCTTCACCCAGGCGGACAAGGCGGTCCTCAGCGCGCAGCAGGATGCCCTCGAGGCGCGGGTCGCGCGTCTGGAGGCGGAATCGAGCGACACACCGCTGCAACTCGAAGCCGATACGGCGGACAAGCTGCTCGAACTGACCCTCTATCGCCAGCGGCAGTCGGAATACGCCGCGCGCCTGCACGCCTTCGACGAGGACGCCCTGCGCTACAAGGCCGCCATGGCGGCGGCGCAGGAGAGCCGCGACTCGCTCTCCCAGCAGCTCGACATCGCCCGCAAGGTCGAGGAGATGCGCGCCAAGCTGTTCCAGAAGCAATACGGGTCGGAGTTGAACTACATGGACGCGCAGGTCGCGCGCATGCGCGCCGAGCGCGAGTACCAGGACGCCGACAGCCGCTTCAACGAGGCGCAGCATTTCCTGAACTCGACCCAGGCCGACCGCCAGGCCTTCATCGACGGCTGGCGGCGCCAGCAGCTGGAGGAGCTGGCGAAGGCGCGCACCGACGCCACGGCGGTGGCGGAGAGCCTGGCCAAGGCGGTGCGGATGAACGATCTCGTCGTGCTGACCGCGCCCGAAGACGGCATCGTGCTCGAGGTGGCGAAGCGGTCCGTGGGGTCCGTGCTGCAGGAGGCCGAGCCGCTCGTCACCCTGGTGCCGACGAGTGCTGCCCTCATCGCCGAGGTCATGATCAGTTCCGCCGACGTCGGCTATACGAAGCTGGGCGACGAGGTCGCCATCAAGGTCGATGCCTTCCCCTATCAGCGCCACGGCCTGCTGGCGGGGCGGCTGCGGTCGGTGGGCGAGGATTCGATCTCGTCGAGCACGGCGGCCGCGGCGGCGCCGGGCAGCGGCCTGCCGACGCAAGGCGTCTTCCACCGCAGCCAGGTGGCGCTCAGCGGCACGCAACTCCGCGACCTGCCCGAGGGCACGCGCCTCATCCCGGGCATGACGCTGACGGCCGAGATCAAGGTCGGTTCGCGCAGCGTGATCTCCTATTTCCTCTATCCCCTCCTGCGCGGCTTCGACGAAAGCATCCGCGAGCCGTAGGGGGCTCCCGCTGCGCCGTCACTCGCCCTGGACCTCCGCTTTCGCGGGGGAATCAAGGAATCGTTCCGCACGACGGTGTAACATCTTGCAGGGGCGGATCTAAGACCCGCCCTCCCGCCGACGCAAGAATCACGAAGATCGAATCGATTCATTCGACGGGCGGGTCTGCGACCCGCCCCTACAACGCTTCATTGGCGCAACTTCGCGCGACTTTGACACGATTTGCGCCTGCAGCGAGAGCCCGACGCGCCCATCGGAATCGCCGATCCATCAAATCCTCGCGACAACTCCGTCTTAACACATCTCCCGTAGAACCGCTCACGGTCGCGCATCGCCATTGAGGCGTGACCTAAGTTTTTTTGAATTAATTCGTCGGAATTCTTATAAACGCGGCATTCGACAGCATTGCTTCTCCGAGGCGCGACATCGCGTTGCTTCCGACGGGCATCGATTCCGGGACGCGGATTTTCACGCGCCCAGCAACGACTTCGTGGACTGATCGAGCATTTATTCCCATCGCAGAAGCGATCGGGCCCTACGCTTTTGTTTCCAGCAACAGAACGCTGCTGAACAAGGCTGACACCTCCAGCGCCAGCGATGGCGAGGTGGTTTCGCAGCCTGACGCCTACCGGCATGGCTGCCGTTCACCTCAACGCGCGCGTCGTTCGCTCCGGCACGGAGCGGCGGCCCTTGGCATGGAGTGCATCCGATGAGCATCATTTCGTCCCTGACGACGACGCAGGTCGCCGGCCTCACGACCACGGTCATCGCCAGCCTCACGACCACGGACATCCAGGCCTTCAGCGCCGCCCAGATCGGCGTGCTGAGCTCGACCCAGCTCGGCGCCTTCACGACGACGGAGCTGTCGGCGCTCAACACGACCCAGATGGCGGCCTTCCAGTCGACCGCCCTCGGTGTCCTCAGCACGACCCAGTTCGGCGCCCTCAGCAGCACGCAGCTCGGCGCCCTCACGACCACCGAGATTCCCGGGCTGAACACGACGGACCTGGCCGCGCTGACCACGACGCAGCTCGGCGGCCTGAAGTCGACGCAGCTGGGCGCGCTGACCACGACACAGGTCGGCAGTCTGACCACCACGGATCTCGGCGCGCTGACGACGACTCAGATCGGCGGCCTGAAGACGACGGAAATCGCGGCGCTCACCACCACACAGCTCGGCGGCCTGACCTCGACGCAGCTGGGCGCCCTCACCACCACCCAGGTCGGCGGCCTGACCACGACCGAGATTGCCGCGCTGACGACGACGCAGCTGGGCGGCCTGAAGACGACCGAGCTCGCCGCGCTCAACACGACCCAGGTCAACGCCTTGACGACGACTGAGCTGGGGGCCCTGACGACGACGCAGCTGGGCGGCTTGACTGCCGCGCAGCTGGGCGCCCTCACCACGACGCAGGTCGGCGGCCTGACCACGACGGAACTCGGCGCCCTCACGACGACGCAGCTGGGCGGCCTGAAGACGACGCAGCTCGCGGCCCTGACGACGACGCAGCTGGGCGGCCTCACCTCGACCGAGCTCGGCGCGCTGACCGTCGCGCAGGTCGGCGGCCTGACCTCGACCGAGATCGGGGCCCTGACCACGACGCAGCTCGGCGGCCTGAAGACGACGCAGATCGCTGCGCTGACCACGACGCAGCTCGGCGGTCTGACCACGACGGAAATGGGCGCCCTGAGGACGACGCAGCTGGGCGGCCTCACCACCACCGA
>JBKOWC010000245.1:0-7017 GCA_046724215.1 Pseudomonadota bacterium
GCCTCGCTGTAGAAGGCGGCATGGGGCGTCAGCAGCAGGCGGCCGGCCAGCCACGGCTCGTTCGCCCGAAAGGCCTGGATCAGCGGATGGTTCGGGTCGGGCGGTTCCTGTGGCAGCACGTCGATGCCGGCACCGGCGATCCGACCGTCACGCAGTGCCACATGGAGCGCGTCGATATCGACGACGGCGCCGCGGGCCGTGTTGATGAGAACCGCCGTGGGCCTCATGCGCGCGAGGCGCGCGGCGTCGATCAGGTGGCGCGTTTCCTCGGTGAGGGGCGTGTGCAGGCTGACCACGTCGGATCGCTCGAGCAGTTCTTCCAAGTGCCGCGTGCGCTCGAAGCCGAGCGCCAGCTCCTGGCCGTCCGGAACATAGGGATCATAGAACAGCACGGGCATGTCGAGCGCCCGGGCCCGCCGCGCCGTCGCCGTGCCGATGCGGCCCAGGCCGATGACGCCGAAGGTGCGGCCGCGCGCGCGGCCGATGAGGGGCGGCGCCGTCCAGTCCCAGCCGGCGATCGGGTCGGCGCGCAGCGCGTCCCGGAAGAAGGCGATGCCGCGGACCAGGGCGAGATAGAGGGCGATCGCGTGGTCGGCGACGTCGGTGGTCCCATAGTCGGGACAATTGCACACCGGAATGCCCTTGCGGGCGCAGGCCGCGAGGTCGATGCCGTCGAAGCCGACGCCGGCGCGGGCGATGATGCGGCAGCGGTCGAGCTTGGCGATCGTTGCCGCGGTCAGCTCCATGATCTGCCACATGACGATGGCGTCGCAGTCGCGCCAGGCCGCATCGGGGATGTCGGCCGCGACGACACCGCGACGCGCGTCCACCTCGAAACCGGGCGGACAGCTCGCCCGCTCTATCAACGGCTCGCCGGCATAGATGGCATCCGCAATCAGGATACGCATGGTTGCTTCCTTCGAAGCTGGAGCGCTCAGGTCAAACCGAGATCGGGCACGGCGTCGCGCGGCATGATCGCCCCGGGATGCTGGACCTTTGCGGCGGCCAGCCGGTTGCCGATCGCGGCCGCGGCCGCGGCGTCGCGACCGAGCAGGCGGGCGGCGAGATAGCCCGCATTGAACGAGTCGCCTGCCGCCGTCGTGTCGACGACTCGCGCGACGGCGACCGTCGGGACGGCGACCGGGCTGCCGCCGTCGAGGCTCGACACTTGGCTGCCCTCGACCCCCAGCTTGATCACGACGTCCGCCACGCCCAGGTCATGCAGCCGCGCCGCGCAACGGCCGGCATCGGCGTCGCCGAACAGGCGCTGCTCGTCGTCGAACGTGGGGAGCGCGATGTCGCTGCGCCGCAGCACTTCCGTCATCCACCGGCGTGCCGCTTCGACGTCGGGCCAGCCGGCCGGCCGGTAGTTGCCGTCGAAGGCCACGCGCGTGCAACCGGCGCGCAGGCGATCGAGCAGCACCAGGAGCAGCTGCCGCTGCGGCTCATCGAGGATCGAGAGCGTGATGCCTGAGAGATAGACGCAGGCGAAGCCGGCGAGGCTCTCCGCAAGGCCGGCGTCGCGGCCGTCGCGCAACAGGTCGCGGGCGGCCGCCGCGGAGCGGAAGTAGGTGAAGCTGCGCTCGCCCTGCGCGTTCGTGCGGATGATATAGAGGCCGGGCAGCCGTCCCGGCAGCCGCGCGACCAGCGATGTGCCGACACCCTCCGCCTTCCAGCCGGCCAGCATCGCGTCGCTGTAGGGATCGTCGCCGAGGGCCGTCACATAGTCGACATGGATGCCGGTGCGAGCGCCGAGTCGAGCGAGATAGACCGCCGTGTTGAGCGTGTCGCCGCCGAAACCGATCTTGAGGGTCTGCGCATCCGTGTGGCGCAGCTCGATCATGCACTCGCCGATCGTCGCGACCCGGATGACGGATGCCACGCAAGTCCCCCTCGAAACCGCCGCCCGGGCCTGTTAGCTTCCGCGGGTCGACGAAACTTGTGTTGCCGACCTTACATGGATATCCGCGAGATTGTCAGCCTGGCGCCGGTCATCCCGGTGGTCACCCTGGAGGATCCGGCCAAGGCGGTGCCGCTGGCCCGCGCGCTCGTCGCCGGCGGCCTGCGCGTCATCGAGATGACGCTGCGGACCGAGGCGGCCTATGCCTCGGTGCAGGCCATGATCCGCGAGGTCGCCGATGCCGTGGTCGGCTTCGGCACGGTGACACGCCTCGATCAGTTCGCCGCCGCCGCCGACATCGGCGCCCGCTTCGCCGTGAGCCCCGGGCTGCGCCCGGAATTGATCGACGCGGCTCGCCGGGCCGGGATCCCGTACCTGCCGGGCGTCGCCACCGCGTCCGAACTCATGGCGGCCACGACGGCCGGGTTCGGGCTGCTCAAGTTCTTTCCGGCCGGCCCGGCCGGCGGCATCCCCATGTTGAAGGCACTGCACGGGCCCTTCCCCGACGTCCGCTTCTGCCCGACCGGCGGCATCGATGCGGGCAACGCGCCGGACTATCTGGCGCTACCGAATGTGGTCGCCGTTGGCGGTTCCTGGGTCACGCCCAAATCGGCGATCGACTCCGGCGACTGGCAGGCCATCGCCGGCCTCGCCCTCCAGGCGAGCCAGCTGCGCAAGGTCTAGAGCAGGCCGCGCGCCCGCAGGTTCTGCATCAGCGCGCCGACGCCAAAGGTCCAGGGAGCGATGGCGTCGCTGGTGCTGACGCGGTTGACGAGCGAGCCCAGAGTCGGCGTCGCGATGGTGACGATGTCGCCGCGCTTGTGGGTGAAGCCGGCGCCGGGCCGGTCGCGGTCCTGCGTCGGCGCGAACATGGTGCCGAGGAAGAGCATCATGCCGTCAGGATACTGATGAGTCTTGCCGGTGGCCTGGGCCACGAGGTCGAGCGGATCGCGGCTGATCTTCGCCATCGAGCTGGTTGCCTTCAGGGTGAACTGATCATCGCCCGCCACATCCAGCTGCAGCACGGCGCGGCGAACGTCGTCGATCGTGAAGTTCTCGTCGAACAGGCGGATGAAGGGCCCGATGGCGCAGGAGCCGTTGTTGTCCTTGGCTTTCCCGAGCAGGAGCGCGCTGCGGCCCTCGAAATCGCGGAGGTTAACGTCGTTGCCGAGCGTGGCGCCGACGGTCTCACCGCGCCCGTTCACGGCCAGCACGATCTCGGGCTCCGGATTGTTCCAGGTCGAGGCCGGATGCAGGCCGACCTCGGCGCCGCTGCCGACCGCCGACATCGGCTGGCTCTTGGTGAAGACCTCGGCATCCGGGCCGATGCCGACCTCGAGATAGGGCGACCACAGGCCGCGCTGCACCAGCAGATCCTTCACCTTGGCCGCCTCGCCCGACCCCGGCCGCACCGCCGACAGATCGATGCCGATGGCATCCATGAGCGTGCGGCGGACCGCGTCCGCTTTCCCGGGCTCGCCCTTCGTCTTCTCCTCGATGACGCGCTCGAGCAGGCTCGACACGAAGGTGACGCCGCAGGCCTTCAGCGCCTGCAGGTCGCAGGGCGCCAGGAGGTACGGCTTGCGGGCATCGCCGGCATCGGCACCCGTATTGGCCAGGATGTCGCTGACGCGGCCGAGGGGCACGCCGTGGGCCACCGCCGCCCGCGCGACGGCGGCGGGCTGCTCGGCGTCCAGCAGCTGGGCGGTCGTGGGATAGACGCGGGATATGTCGGCGATCTCGCCGCCGGCGGCCACGACGACGCTCGGCCCTGCCGGAGAGCCCGGCACCCAGGCGCGCCCGATCAGGCAGGCGCGATCGGCATCGGCCGGCAGCGACGTCGCGACATCCAGGCGAAGCTCCATGGGGCTCTCCAATTGTACTGTTCAGGCCGCTGAACGGGCGGCGCTCCCTGCCGCGGAACGCCGGCAGGACCTTCGTCTATCCCCTTGATGAATAAAAGCATGAGCAGCCTTGCGTGCAAAGAGGGAGGCCTCACTTGACAGGGGTGCTATGATGCGATTGCTCTTGCTGTTCAACGGCCAAGCCGGCTTGTCAGAGGTTTCCGATGGTTGAAGTACTGGATCGTCCCGCAACCCTTCGTCTCAATGCATCCGATCCCGTCGTGGTCGCCGTCCGCGACCTCGCCGCGGGCGAACCGGTCGGGTTCGGCGGCGTCAAGGCGGTCGAGCCCATCGGCCGCGGGCACAAGGTGGCAATCCAGGCAGTGTCGGCGGGCGAGCCCGTGCGCAAGTTCGGGCAGATCATCGGCAACGCGACGAAGCCGATCGCGCCGGGCCAGCATGTCCATGTCCATAACATGGCGTTCCGACCGAGTGCTGCCGACCACACCATCGGCTCCGACCGCCGCAACACCATGCCGCTGCCGGAGGCAGAGGCCGCGACCTTCCAGGGCATCGTCCGCGCCGACGGCAGCGTCGCCACCCGCAACTATATCGGCGTGCTCACGACGGTGAACTGCTCGGCCACGGTCGCGCGGCTGATCTCCGAACAGTTCCGCGGCCCGCAGGCGCTCGCCGACTTCCCGAATGTCGACGGCATCGTGGCCCTTACCCACAAGAGCGGCTGCGCCGCCGGCGCCGAAGGCGAGGCGATCTCCCTCCTGCGCCGCACCATTGCCGGCTACGCCAAGCATCCGAATTTCGCGGCCGTGCTGATCATCGGCCTAGGCTGCGAAGCCAACCAACTGAACCGGCTGTGCGAGGCCGAAGGCATTCCCGTTGGCGGCCGCATCCATACCTATACGATCCAGGAGACCGGCGGCACGAACGCAACGATCCGCGCCGGCGTCGCCCGCATCAAGGAGCTGCTGCCGTCGGCCAACACGGCCAGGCGCCAGATGCTGCCGGCCAAGCACCTGACCCTCGGCCTGCAGTGCGGCGGCTCCGACGGCTTCTCCGGCATCACCGCCAACCCGGCCCTCGGCGTCGCCTCCGACCTTCTGGTCGAGAACGGCGGTACCGCGATCCTCAGCGAGACGCCGGAGATCTATGGCGCCGAGCACATGCTGCTGCGCCGCGCCGTCAGCAAGGAGATCGGCGACAAGCTGCTCGACCGCCTGAAGTGGTGGGAGGACTACACGGCCAAGTATGGCGAGACCATGGACAGCAACCCGGCGCCCGGCAACAAGGCGGGCGGCCTGACGACGATCCTGGAGAAGTCGCTCGGCGCCGCGGCCAAGGGCGGCACCAGCGACATGGTCGACGTCTATCAATATGCCGAGCCCGTCACCAAGCGCGGCTTCGTGTTCATGGACACGCCCGGCTACGATCCGGTGTCGGTGACCGGCCAAGTCGCGGGCGGGGCCAACATCATCTGCTTCACCACGGGACGCGGCTCCTGCTTCGGCTGCAAGCCGGCGCCGAGCCTGAAGCTGGCAACCAACACGCCGATGTACCAGCGCATGGCCGACGACATGGACATCAACTGCGGCGAGATCGTCGACGGCACGGCCACGCTCGAGCAGAAGGGCCAGGAGATCTTCAAGCTCATCCTCGACACCGCCTCCGGCCGGAAATCGAAGAGCGAAGAGTTCGGCTACGGCGAGGACGAATTCGCGCCCTGGCACTTCGGCGCGACGATGTAGTCGCCGGCTGCGCTCGGGGCCATGGGGGACTAGGGGAGCGACTTGTCGGACGTCCGCATCGGGCTGATCGGCGCCGGCTTCATGGGCCGGGCGCACGGCATCGCCTTCCGCGAGGTCGGCGGTGTGTTCGACCTGCCGGTCAACGTCGTCCGCGAACTCATCGCCGACATCGACGACAAGTCGGCGCGCCTGGCCGCCCGCCGGCTCGGCTTTCGCCGCTCCACCGGCGACTGGAAGGCGCTGGTCAACGATCCCGAGATCGATGTCGTCGACATCACCGCGCCCACCGCCCAGCACCGCGAGATGGCGATCGCGGCGCTGGCCGCCGGCAAGCACGTCTATTGCGAGAAGCCGCTGGCGCTGACGGCGCGCGAGGCGCGCGACCTCGCCGGGCGGGCGGCGAAGGCCGGCGTGGTCACCATGGTCGGCTTCAATTATCTCAAGAACCCGATCCAGATCCTGGCGCGCGAGATCATCGACAGCGGCGAGATCGGCATCGTCTCGGGCTTCCGCGGCATTCATGCCGAGGACTACATGAATGATCCGGACGCGCCCTTCAGCTGGCGCTGCAGCGGCCCTCCGGGGAGCGGCGTGGTCGCCGACCTCGGCAGCCACATCACTTCGCTCGCGCGCTTTCTCGTCGGGCCAATCGAGGCGGTCTGCGGCACCCTCGAGACCCGGGTGAAGCAGCGGCCGGTCGCACCCGGCGCACGCCAGCGCAAGCGCGTGCGGTCCGATGATGTGGCCCGCTTCCTGGTGCGATTTGCCCGCGGCTTCGGCGGGACCATCGAGGCAAGCTGGGTGGCGACCGGCCGCAAGATGCAGCTCGCCTACGAGATCACGGGAACCAAGGGCTCGCTCGCCTTCACGCAGGAGCGCATGAACGAGCTGAAGCTTTACACGGTCGGGCAGAGGCCGGGCCGCGAGGGCTACAAGACGATCCTGACCGACGCCAATCATCCGCCCTACGGCGCCTTCTGTCCAGCGCCCGGCCATCAGCTCGGCTTCAACGACATGAAGGTGATCGAGGTCCGCGATCTCCTGCTGGCCGTCGCCGGCAAGGGCAAGGCGTGGCCGGATTTCCGCGAGGCCTGGGAGGTGCAGCGCGTGATCGAGGCGGTCACCCGATCGAGTGCGCGGGGCCGCTGGGTCAAGGTGGAGGAGGTCGACAGGAGCCGATGAGCGACATGTTCTCTCTCCAAGGCCGCGTCGCGCTGGTCACCGGCGCCTCGCGCGGCATCGGCTTCGCCATCGCCGAGGCGCTGGCGCAGAACGGCGCGCTTGTGTTGCTGAACGGCCGCGACCGCGCCTCGCTTCAGGTCAAGGTCGATGCGCTCACCGGCCAGAAGCTCAAGGCGGAAGTCGCCGTCTTCGACGTCACCGATGCGACAGCGGCGGCCAAGGCGATCGGCGGCATCGCCGGCAAGCACGGCAAGCTCGACATCCTCGTCAACAATGCCGGCATCCAGCACCGCGTGCCGCTGACGGAGTGGACCGATGCCGACATCGA
>JBKOWC010000313.1:0-6386 GCA_046724215.1 Pseudomonadota bacterium
CCGCATGGTCGGCCTCGAGCTGCCGGTGCTGGCCATGGAGCACATGTATCTCGTGACCGAGGAGATGCCGGAGGTGGTGGCCTTCAACAGGGAGACCGGCCACGAGCTGCCACACGCCATCGACTTCAAGGCCGAGATCTACATGCGCCAGGAGCGCAGCGGCATGGTGCTCGGCACCTATGAGAAGGACTGCCGCCCCTGGCAACCGCGCGAGACGCCCTGGGATTTCGGAACCGAGCTGCTGGAGCCGGATCTCGAGCGCATCGCACCCTCGCTCGAGCTGGGCCACAAGCATTTCCCGGCCATGGCCAAAGCCGGCATCAAGCGCATCATCAATGGTCCTTTCACCTTCTCGCCCGACGGCAACCCGCTGGTCGGCCCGGTGCAGGGCCTGAAGAATTTCTGGTGCGCCTGCGCCGTCATGGCCGGCTTCAGCCAGGGCGGCGGCGTCGGCCTCGCGCTGTCGCAGTGGATGGTGAGCGGCGATCCCGGCTTCGACGTCTGGGCCATGGACATCGCCCGCTTCGGCGAGTGGGCGACGCGCAGCTACACCAACGAGAAGGTGCGCGAGAACTACTCGCGGCGGTTCTCGATCCGCTTCCCCAACGAGGAGCTGCCGGCAGCGCGGCCTCAAGCGACGACCTCGCTCTACGATCTCATGATCGCGCAAGGCGCGGTGATGGGTGACAGCTGGGGGATGGAGACGCCGCTCTGGTTTGCGCCCAAGGGCGTCGAGCCGCTGGACATCGTGTCGTTCCACCGCTCGAACGACTTCCCGCATGTAAAGGCCGAGTGCCTGGGCGTGCGCAACGGCGTCGGGGTCACGGAGATCGCCAACTTCGCGAAGTACGAGTTCACCGGCCCTGGCGCCGAGGCGTTCCTCTCGCGCCTGATGACCAACAAGATGCCGCGCACCGGCCGGCTCGTGCTGACGCCGATGCTCAACCCGGCGGGCAAGCTGATCGGCGACTTCACGATCGCTAAGGTCGGCGACGAGCGCTTCCTGATGTGGGGCTCGTCGCAGGCGCAGAAATACCATATGCGTTGGTTCGAGAAGCAGCTGCCGGCCGACGGCTCGGTGCGCGTGCGGCGCTACGACATGGGCCTCGTCGGCCTGTCCATCGCCGGGCCGAAGTCGCGTGACGTGCTGCAGAGGCTGACCGACCAGGACGTATCCGGCGCCGCCTTCAAGTTCCTCGACCACCGCAGCATGGACATTGCCAACGTCCCCGTGATGATCAACCGCGTCACCTACACTGGCGATCTCGGCTACGAGATCTGGGTGGCGCCGGAATATCAGCGGCGTCTCTACCAGGAGATCATGGCCGCCGGGAAGGATCTGGGTATCGTGAACTTCGGCATGCGCGCCCTGCTCTCGCTCCGCCTCGAGAAGAACTTCCCGACCTGGTACCGCGAGCTGCGGCCGATCTACGGCCCCTTCGAGGCCGCGCTTGATCGCTTCGTCGACCTCGGCAAGAACGACTTCATCGGCCGCGACGCCGCCATGCAGGAGAAGCAGGAAGGCGGCAAGCTGCGCCGCGTCAGCATGGTCGTCGACGCCGCTGACGCCGACGTGCTCGGCGACGAGCCGATCTGGCATGACGACAAGGTCGTGGGCTGGGTCACGTCCGGCGGCTATGCCCACTATGTCGACAAGTCGCTGGCGCAGGGCTACATGCCGCGCGAGCTGGCGGCCGACGGCGCCAACGGCGCCTTCGAGATCGAGATCATCGGCGACCGCCGCCGCGCCACCATCGCGCCCGAGCCGCTGTTCGACCCGCAGGCGAAGCGGATGCGGATGTAGGCTCGGGGGGCGCGGATGCAATCCTCGGCAACCGGCGATCATTTTGATGTTCTTGCATTCTACGGGTATCCCGTACTATCATGCAGTCAGACCAGTTCGAATGGGATGACGAGAAGGCGGCGGAGAACCATTCCAGGCATGGAATCAGCTTCGACACGGCAATCGAGATCTTCAAGGATCCGTTCGCGGTCGAACGGCTGGATGATCGGGAAGACTATGGGGAGGAGCGCTTCGTTCTGATCGGGATGGCCGGAGACCTGGTGCTCTTCGTGGCTTACGCGGAACGGGGTGAGCGCATCCGGCTTATTTCGGCGCGGCGGGCGACAAGGCATGAGCAAGACGACTACTTCCAACAGAATAACTAAGCCTATCCGCGCGATGACGTCGCGACAGGTGCTCGCCGCCGCCCGCGCGGACCCGGACGCGCGCCCCCTGAGACCGGCCGATCTGAAGCGCATGAAGCGCACGCCGCAGGTGAAGATCATCCGTCGGGCGCTCGGATTGTCGCAGGAGGAATTCGCCGCCCGCTACCGCATTCCCGTCGGCACCGTGCGGGATTGGGAGCAGGGTCGCGCCGTGCCCGACGCTGCCGCCCGTGCCTACTTGCGCGTCATTGCCCGCGAGCCCGATACCGTGCGCAGGGCGCTGACCGCAACCCAAAGCTCTGCCGCCTGAGGCGAAGCGGATGCGGATGTAGGCCGGTCGCTTCCGATGAAATATTCCGCTTTCGCGCTGGCGCGTCATGCGCTGTCGGGCCATGAGCATTGGCCGCGGGCCTGGCGCTCGCCTGAACCGCGCCAGAGCTACGACGTCGTCATCGTCGGCGGCGGCGGGCACGGCCTGGCGACCGCCTACTACCTTGCCGCCAATCACGGCATCACCAGCGTCGCCGTCATCGAGAAGGGCTATGTCGGCTCCGGCAATGTCGGGCGCAACACGACCATCGTGCGCTCGAACTACATGATCGGCGGCAACACGGCCTTCTTCGAATTCTCCCTGCAGCTGTGGGAGGGGCTGTCGCACGCCCTCAACTTCAACGTCATGCTGTCGCAGCGTGGCCAGATCGTGTTCGCGCACGGCCCGAGCCAGCTCGACGCCGTGGCGCGCCGCGGCAACATCATGCGCCTGAGCGGCATCGACGCCGAACTGCTCGACCGCGGCGACCTCATGAAGCTCGTGCCCTATCTCGACTATTCGAGCGAGGCGCGCTTTCCGATCTATGGCGCGCTCCTGCAGCGCCGCGCCGGCACCGCGCGTCACGACGCCGTCGCCTGGGGCTATGCGCGCGCCGCCGATACCCTCGGCGTCGACATCATCGAGAACTGTGAGGTTACCGGCTTCGTGATGGAGGACGGTCGCGTCGGCGGCGTCGAGACGACGCGCGGCCGCATCTTGGCGGGACGCACCGGCATCGCGGTCGCCGGCCACAGTTCTCACGTCGCGGCCATGGCAGGCCTCCGGCTGCCGGTCGAGAGCCACGTCCTGCAGGCGTTCGTATCCGAGCCGATCAAGCCGCTGGTCGATCACGTGCTCTCCTTCGGCGCCGAGCTTTTCTATATCTCGCAGTCGGACAAGGGCGGCCTGGTCTTCGGCGGCCATATCGACGGCTTCAACACCTACACCCAGCGCGGCCAGTTCCCGAAGGTGCAGGGCGTGGCCGAGTGCGCGGTCGCGCTGATGCCCTGTATCTCCCGCCTGCGGTTGGTGCGGCACTGGGGCGGCATCATGGACATGACGCCCGACGGCAGCCCCTTCATCTGCAAGACGCGCCTGCCGAATCTCTATCTCAACGGCGGCTGGTGCTATCAGGGCTTCAAGGCGACGCCGGCCTCCGGCTGGTGCTTCGCCCACACCATCGCCAACGACGACGAGCACGACCTCAACCGCTGCTTCAGCCTCGATCGCTTCGAGCGCGGCATCGAGCTCGACGAGCACGGCATCGGCAACTGGACCTACAAGCAATAGGGGCCGGAGTCGTGAAAATGCGCCCCATCCCAATCGTGATTCCCCCGCGAAAGCGGGGGTCGAGGGCCAGCGACGCGGTGCCGGCCCCCTGGACTCCCGCTTTCGCGGGGGAGTCACAAAAGAATCGGATTTGAGATCTCATGCTGCGGATCACCTGCCCCTGGTGCGGCGAGCGCGACTACACCGAGTTCCGCTATGGCGGCGACGCATCGAAGACGCGGCCGCCGCACGGCGCGGGCGACCTGAAGACATGGCACGATCACGTCTTCCTGTTCGACAACCCGAAGGGCCCGCATCGCGAGTTCTGGCAACACGTCCTCGGCTGTCGGCAGTGGTTCCGACTCGAGCGCAACACCGCCACCAACGAGGTCGGGCCGTCTCGCCCGGCGCGCGAGTCCGAGCGATGAGACGCTCGCCCTTCCATCGCCTGCCGAGCGGCGGCCGCATCGACCGCGCGCGGCCGCTGTCGTTTGCTCTCGACGGCCGAACGGTGACCGGCGTCGCCGGCGACACGCTGGCATCGGCGCTGCTCGCCAACGGCGTCGCCGTCGTCGGGCGCAGCTTCAAGTATCACCGGCCGCGCGGCGTCGTGAGCGCCGGCGTCGAGGAACCGAACGCGCTGCTCACGCTCGGCGACGGCGGCCGCCGCGAGCCCAACATCCCCGCCACCACCACCGAGCTGGTCGAGGGCATCGTCGCGCACACGCAGAACGGCTGGCCCTCGGTGCGCTTCGATCTGCGCGCCATCAATTCCGTGGCCGCGCCGTTGCTCGCCGCCGGCTTCTACTACAAGACCTTCATGGGGCCGACGCGCGGCAGCTGGATGTTCTACGAGCCGTTCATCCGGCGCGCCGCCGGCCTCGGCCAGGGCACCTTCGAGCCCGACCCCGACCGCTACGAAGGCCGCCACGATTTCGCCGACGTACTCGTCGTCGGCGCCGGTCCGACGGGCATCGCCGCCGCCATCGCCGCGGGACGCGCCGGCGCGCGCGTGACGCTGGTCGAGCAGGATGCCCGGCCCGGCGGCTCGCTGCTGGCCGAGCCGGTCGATAGCGCCGCCGATGCCTGGCTGTCCGAGCGCATCGCCGAGTTGGGATCGCTCGCCAACGTCCGCGTACTGACGCGCACCACCGCAGCCGGACTCTACGACGGCAATACCGTCGTTCTCATCGAGCGGCGCGACCATCGCCAGCCAGATCCCACCAAGGGCGAGCCGCGCCAGGTCGCCGTGACCCTGCGCGCGAAGGCCATCGTCTTCGCCGCCGGCGCGCTCGAGCGCCCGCTGGTATTCAACAACAACGACCGGCCGGGCGTCATGCTGGCCGGCGCCGTTCGCAGCTACCTCCATCGCTTCGCCATCTCGCCCGGCAAGCGGGCCATCGTCGCCACCAACAACGACAGCGCCTATCGCACGGCCCTCGATCTCGCTGCCGCCGGCCTCGCCGTCACACTGGCCGATCTTCGACGCGATGCGAGCGCCGATCTGCGCGCCCGTGTCGCCGCCGCGGGTATCGAATTGCGCACCGGCACGGCCGTGGTCGACACCGCCGGCCGCGCCGGCGTCTACGGCGCCATGCTGGCCGATGCCGTCGGCGGCGGCGTGGCTGCGCTGCAGAGCTGCGACATCGTCTGCATGTCCGGTGGCTGGTCGCCGGCCGTGCATCTGACGTCGCACACCGGCATCAAGCCGCGCTACCGCCCGGACATCGCCGCCTTCGTGCCGGGCGGCTTCGCGGCCGGCCACTTCGGCGCCGGCGCGCTCGTCGGCAGCTTCGGCTTCGTCGAGGCCGTCCGCGAGGGCGTCGAGGCCGGCTGCCGTGCCGCCGTCCATGCCGGTTTCGGCATGCCGGTCAGCGAGCTGCCGCTGCCGGATCTCGAACCCATCGGCCACGCCGTGGAACCCGTGTGGGAGGTGGCGCCGCGGCGTGGCGGCAAGGCCTTCGTCGATTTTCAGAACGACGTCACGGCCAAGGACGTGCACCTCGCCCACCGCGAAGGCTACCAGTCGGTCGAACATCTGAAGCGCTACACCACGCTCGGCATGGGCACCGACCAGGGCAAGACCGCCAACATCAACGCCCTCGCCATCATGGCGGGCCTGCGCGACGTCGATATTGCCGCGGCCGGCACGACCACCTTCCGCCCGCCCTATTCGCCCGTCGCAGTCGGCGCCCTCGCCGGCCGCAGCGTGGGCCATCACTTCCGCCCGGTCCGCCGCTCGCCGCTGCATGACTGGCACCTCGCCAACGGCGCCGCGATGATCGAGGCGGGTCCCTGGTTGCGCGCCTGGTACTACCGCTGGGCCGGCGACACCGCGGCCAAGGCCTACGTCGAAGAGATGAAGCTCGTGCGCAAAGGGGTTGGCCTCGCCGACGTCTCCACCCTCGGCAAGATCGACGTGCAGGGCCCGAATGCCGCCGAGTTTCTCGATCGCGTCTACGTCAATGGCTTCGCCAAGCTGCCGGTCGGCAAGGCCCGCTATGGCGTGATGCTCAACGACGACGGGCTCGTGCTCGACGACGGCACGACGACGCGCCTGTCCGAGACGCGCTATTTCATGACCACGACGACGGCCCAGGCCGGCGAGGTCATGTCCTGGCTCGAGTTCCTGCTGCAG
>JBKOWC010000024.1:0-12310 GCA_046724215.1 Pseudomonadota bacterium
ACCTGGTGCATGTCCTGGTCCATGATCGTGTCCATGTGATGGCGGAACGAGGCCTTGACGGTCTTGATGCAGGTCGGGCTCAGCGCCAGGATCTCGTCCGCCCACTTCCGCACCTCGGCATCGAGCTGCGCCATCGGCACGACAGCATTGATGAGGCCCCACTCCAGCATCTGCTTCGCCGAGTAGCGCCGGCACAGCATCCACATCTCGCGGGCGCGCTTGTGGCCGAGGACGTTGGCGGCATGCGCCACCATGTAGCCGCCGGCGGGCGAGCCGACGCGCGGGCCGTTCTGGCCGAAGATGGCATGCTCGGCCGCGATGGTGATGTCGCAGAAATAGGCCAGGTGGTTGGCGCCGCCGATGCAGTAGCCGTTGACGCGAGCGATCACTGCCTTCGGAGAATCGATGATCATCTCGGCCAGGTGGTAGTCCTCGCGCTTGGTGCCGCCTTCCTTCTCCCAGTTCACGTCGCCGCCGGAGCTGAAGGCGCGCTCGCCGGTGCCGGTGATGACGATGACGCCAACGCTGCGGTCGGCCTCCGCCTTGCGGAAGGCGTGCTCCAGCTCGTAGATCGTGTGCTGCGTGAAGGCGTTCAGGGTCTTCGGCCGGTTGATCGTGATCGTGGCGACCCAGTCCTGCACGCCGTAGAGGATATCCTTGTATGGTTCCATCGCCTGTTGCCCTTGCCGTCAGCCGAACCCGAACACGCGCGCCGCGTTGTCGCGCAGCAGCTTCTGCTCGGCCGCCGGCTTGAGGCCCAGCGCGCGGATCTGGTCCAGCGATTCCTTGTGATCGATCAGCGGGAAGTCGGTGCCCCACATCACCTTGTCCTGGCCGCGCGAATTGATGAACTTCACCAGCTCCGGCTGCCAGTATTTCGGCGCATAGGCCGAGGTGGCGATGAAGACGTTCGGGTGCTTCCAGGCAAGCGCGATCGCCTCCTCGACCCACGGCCAGCCGGTGTGCGCGCACACCACGGCGAGATCGGGAAAGTAGAGCGCCACGCGGTCGAGGTGGATGGGCCGCCCGTATTCGATCGGCATGAAATCGAGCGTGTGCCCCATCGAGATGACGGCGGGGACGCCGAGCTCCTGGCACTTGGCGTAGTACGGGAAATAGAACGCGTGGTCCGGCGGCATGCCGAAGCCGTGCGGATGGATGTGGATGCCCTTGAACCGGTGCTCGCGGACCAGAGTCTCCAGCCGCCGCACGCCCGCCATGGCCAGCATCGGGTTTACGCCGTAGAGCCCGTAGAGGCGGTCCGGATACTGGTCGGCAACCTCGATGACTTCTTCGACCGAGGTCTGCTCCAGCGGACGCTGGTTGCGGAACGACCAGGTGAGGATGGCGCAGATCAGCACCTTGTCGACGCCGATCTCGTCGAGCCGCTTGATGAAGTCGGACGGCGTGTAGCTCTTCAGGGTGCGCGCCCGGCCGACCTGGGCGAAGCGGCCCATCTCCTCCTCGTTGTGGAGGAAGTTCTTCTAGATGTTGGCCGGCGTGAAATGGCCCGAGAGGACGTCGATCGCCTTCACCGTCTCCACCTTCGCTCGGAACCGTCGGCGTTGCGCGCGCCGGACCGGACCGTCTAATATGACCGCAAGCTCGATCGAGATATTCGAACGAAAGCCTGGATTCGAATCAAGTATGTTTAATTAATCGGGTCAAGCGGTATCGGGACAGGCAAGCGCGAAACGGGCAGCAACGGTGGCCATCGACAAAACGCAGCGCCGGCAGATCCTCGACAGCGTCGATCGCCTGATCCGCGAGCGCGTGGCGCCCCGCGCCGCCGAGATCGATGCGACCGACAAGTTCCCGCGCGACCTCTATCACGCGGCGGCGGAGCTCGGCATCTTCGGCCTCTGGATCCCGGAGGACTATGGCGGCAGCGGGCCGGACCTGGTGACGCCGCTGCTCATCTCCGAGCGCATCGCCCGCGTCTCCGCCAGCTTCTCGCTCATCTATTCCAACTGCGGCGACGCGGCGACACCGATCGTCGTCGGAGGTACGGACGCGATCAAGCAGCGCTACCTGCCGCCGATCCTGCGCGGCGAGGCCATCCCCTGCTTCTGCCTGACGGAGCCGGCCGGCGGTTCCGACGCCGCGGCGATCACGAGCCGCGCCGGGCGCGACGGCGACCACTACATCCTCAGCGGCCGCAAGCTGTGGTGCACGAACGGGGCCGTGGGCGACGTCTACACCGTCTTCGCCAAGACCGACCCGGCCGCCGGGCATCGCGGCGTGTCGGCCTTCGTCGTGCCGCGCGGCGCGCCCGGGTTCACCATCGGCCGCGTCGAGACGCTGCTCGGCCTGCACGGCAGCCCGACGACGGAACTCATCTTCGACAACGTCCGCGTTCCCGTGGAGAACCGCCTCGGCGAGGAGGGCGAAGGGTTCAAGATCGCCATGGCGACGCTCGACGAGGCGCGGCTCAATTGCGCGGCCATGGCCCTCGGAGTCGCGACCGCGGCCATGCAGCACGCCGTCGACTACGCCCGAGAGCGCACGCAGTTCGGCAAGCCGATCATCGAGCACCAGGGCCTGCAGTTCCTGATCGCCGAGATCGTGTCCGAGATCACGGCGGCGCGCGCGCTGTGGAAGGAAGCCATCGCCAAGCTGGAGCGCGGCAAGTCGCGCGAGGCGAGCATCCACGCCGCCATGACGAAGCTCATCGCCACCAACGTCGCGATGAAGGCGACGACCGAGGCGGTGCAGATCTTCGGTGCCAACGGGCTGTCGCGCAGCTATCCGGTCGAGCGCATGATGCGCGACGTCAAGGCGTTCCAGATCTTCGACGGCACGAGCCAGATCCAGATGATGGTGATCGGCCGCCACTGCCAGAAGGCGGGAATGCCCCTCGACGAAGAGCTGGCCGTCTGAGCGCCATGAATCTGCAGAACCCGCAATGGGAGAAGAGCGACCCGGCGAGCCTGCGCGCGCTGCAGTTCGCGAAGGTGAAGGCGCTGCTCGAGAAGACCTGGGCGGTCAACGAGTTCTATCGCGAGCATTGGCGCGCGGCGGGCGTCGACGACATCGCGGCGGTCGATTCGCTCGACGACTTTGCCGCGCGTATTCCGACAGTCGAGAAGAAGCACTTCGTCGCCGACCAGGAGACCTGCCCGCCCTTCGGCCGCCGCCTGCGGCATGCGCAGTCGACCGGCCAGCCGCTGCAGTTCTTCATGACCAGCGGCACCTCGGGCCAGGGCCAGGAACTGCACGCCCAGTCCGCCGCGGAGGCGCTCGGCACCGCCGAGATCTATGCGCACATGTTCCGCTGGGCCGGCATGTCACCCGGCGAGCAGGTGCTGCTGACACTGCCGCTCACCATGATGGCCGGCGGCCGCCTCGAATCGGCGGGAGCCGAGGCCTACGGCCTCACCGTCTATCCGGCCGGCAACTACGAGGCGAAGCGCAAGCTCGAGCTGCTGCAGCGCTTCCGGCCGCAGGGTATCATCGGCACGACCTCGTACTTCGGCCATCTCTCGGCCCTCGCGCCGACGCGGCCGCCGGCGCCGGGTGTCCGCTGCCTCTTCGCCGGCGGCGAAGGCGCCGGCCTCGCCTGGTATCTGCGGCTCGAGGAGGAATGGCAGGCGCGGATTTTCGACCGCTACGGCTCGACCCAGTCGCGCAACGACCACATGTTCTCCTGCGAGCACGGCGTCGGCGCGGGCGGTCGCCCAGGCATGCTGCACAACATCGATACACATGTCCTCTTCGAGGTCGTCGACCCCGAGAGCGGCCGGCACGTCGGCGACGGCGAAGCCGGCGAGATCGTGCTCACCAGCCTCTACCACATGGACAACCCGCTCATCCGCTGCCGCATGCGCGATACGGCGGTCTATCGCGAGGGGCGCTACTGCGCCTGCGGGCGGCCCTTCCGCGGCATCGAGATCGGCAGCATCGGGCGCAGCGACGACATGCACCGGGTGAAGGGCGTCAACATCTGGCCGCAGGCGGTCGACGACCTGCTGTTCTCCATCGCCGAAGTCGACGAATATCTGGTGACGCTGACGACCGGGCCGACCGGCGCCGACATCGCGACGGTCACAGTGATGCCGAAGGCGGAAGCCGCGATCGGCGACGGCTTCGCCGAGCGGGTGTCCGGCCGATTGCGGGAACGGGTCGGCGTGCGCTTCGAGATCGCGCTGGCGCCGCTCGGGACCCTGCAACGCAGCGAATACAAGGCGCGGCGCTGGCGCGACGAGCGAACCTACAAGGCCCGTCCGGCCGCCGCCCCGCCACGCTGACCCATACCACGAAGAGAGGATGACCATGACCGACGGCCTCATCGTCGAGATCAAGAACGGCATCGCCGCCCTCACCATCAGCCGGGAGCGGCGGCGCAACGCCCTCGACGATCCGACATTGTTCCAGCTGCGCGACGCGCTGCAGCGCGCGCGCCAGCCCGACGTCAAGGTCATCGTGCTGACCGGCGCCGGCACTAAGGCGTTCAGCGCCGGATCGGACGTCAAGGAGATGGCCGAGCAAAACCACGAGCAGCGGCTGGCGCATACGGAGCTCGGCCAGCAGATCGCCGAGAGCATGGAACAGCATCCCTGTCCGGTCATCGCCGCCATCGAGGGCTATTGCCTGGGCGGCGGCCTCGAGATGGCGCTCGCCTGCGACTACCGCATCGCCGGCAAGGGGGCGACGCTCGGCCTGCCCGAGATCAAGATCAACGCGCTGCCGTCCTGGGGCGGCACCACGCGCCTGCCGCGGGTAGTCGGCGTGGCGCGGGCGCGCGAAGTGATCATGTTCGGCCGCACGCTCGATGCCGAGACGGCGCTCGCCTGGGGCCTGGTCGCGGAGGTGCAGTCGGAAGGGCAAGCCCTGCCTCGGGCGCTGGCGATGGCGGCGGAGATCGTGGAGAAGCGCGACCGCCGCTGCCTGGCGCTCGCCAAGCAGCTGCTGACGAACGGCTGGGCGATGCCGACCCGCGCCGGCAACTATCTCGAGTATCTCGCTGATATGAACCAGCTGTCGTCCGATTCGCTGAACGCCAGCGTGGCGGCGTTTGCCGCCGGGAAGAAGAACTAGCCGAAGCGGGCGCGACGACCTATCGCAGACCTGATCGAGACCCGGGTCAGAACATCATCGGCTGATGCAGATAGGTCATCGCCAGGATGGCGACGAAAGTGCCGATGAGCGCGAAGACGGTGCAGGTCGCGGCCGACTGGCGGGCGGTGGTGTCCATCTGTGGCTCCTCGATTCCGATACGCTGTCCATCCTGCCAGCGAGCGCTTGAACACTTCTAAAGTTTCACGGTAACGAGAAGATGACCAGCTAATCGCCGGAATTTTAGATGTTTTTGGCTCAAGGCGAGGGAATCGGCCGCGCGCCGTTGACAGCGGCTCGGCCGCTGGGGTTGAGTGCCACGCCTATGGCACGGCCGCCTCGAAATCCGACCGCGATCCGGGGCGTCTTCGTCACCGGTACCGACACCGGCGTCGGGAAAACCGTCACCGCGGCCTGCCTTGCACGCGCCTGGCAGGCTGGCTATTGGAAGCCGGTGCAGACGGGGACCGCGACAGGCGACGACGATACCGCGACGGCGACCGCACTCGCCGCCATCCCGGCCGACCGCGTCGCACCGCCGGCCTACACTTTCGGCGCGCCCCTGTCGCCGCATGCGGCCGCGGAACGGGAAGGCGGTCGCATCGACTTGGCGACGATCCAGCTGCCGGTCGGTCTGGATCCGATCGTGGTCGAGGGCGCCGGCGGCGTGCTGGTCCCGCTCAACGCGCGGGAATTCATGATCGACCTGATGGCGCAACTGGCGCTGCCGATCGTCCTCGTCGCGCGCGGCACGCTGGGAACCATCAATCACACGCTGCTGAGCCTTGCAGCCTTGCGGGCGCGGGCGCTGTCCATCGCCGGCGTGGTCATGAACGGTCCGCCCGACATCGGCAACCGGACGGCGATCGAGCAGTTCGGCCAAGTCCGCGTCCTCGCGGAATTGCCGCGCGTCGAGCCGCTCGACGCCGCCGCCGTGGCGCGGCTCGCAGCCCGGATCCGCCCGCTGGCAGAGATCGACCCGTGATTCCGGTGGACAAACTGCTGGCGCTCGACCGGCGCCACGTCTGGCACCCCTTCACCCAGGCGGCCACGGCGCCCGATCCGATTCAGATCCGCGCGGCACACGGCGCTCACCTGATCGCCGCCGACGGGCGCGAATATCTCGACCTGATCTCGTCCTGGTGGGTCACGCTGCACGGCCACGCGCATCCGGCCATCGCGGCCGCCGTCGCCCGGCAGGCGGCCGAGCTCGAGCAGGTGATCTTTGCCGGCTTCACCCACGAACCGGCCGTCCAGATCGCGACGCGACTGGCGGCGGCCCTGCCCGAAGGGCTCGAGCGCGTCTTCTTTTCCGACGACGGCTCGACCAGCGTCGAGGTCGCCCTCAAGCTCGCCTATCAGTACTGGTGGAACCGGGGCGAGCCGCAACGGCGGCGATTCCTCGCCTTCGAGGGCGGCTATCACGGCGACACGTTCGGCGCCATGTCGGCCGGCCAGAGTTCCGGCTTCTACCGGCCGTTTCGCGACCTGCTCTTCTCCGTCGACCTGTTGCCCTTCCCGGAGACCTGGGACGGCGATCCCTCGGTGCAGCAGAAGGAGGCGACGAGCCTCGATGCGCTGGACGCCTGGATCGGCCGCGCCGGCGCGGAGGGCGTCGCCCTCATCATGGAGCCGCTGGTCCAGGGCGCCGCCGGCATGCGCATGTGCCGTCCCCAATTCGTCCGGGCCGTGGGCGAGCGGCTGCGCGCGGCCGGCCTGCTGTTCATCCTCGACGAAGTGATGACCGGGTTCGGCCGCACCGGCGCCACCTTCGCCTGCCTGAAGGCCGGCGTGGCGCCTGATCTCGTCTGCCTGTCTAAGGGCCTCACCGGCGGGTTCCTGCCGATGGCCGCGACCGTGTGCCGGCCGGAGATCTACGAGGCTTTTCTCGGCGGCAATTTCGAACGCGCCTTCGCGCACGGCCATTCCTTCACCGCCAATCCCCTCGGCTGCGCGGCGGCGCTGGCATCCCTCGATCTGCTGCAGTCGGACGAGACGACCGCCCGGCTCGCCGCCATTGAGTCCGTCCACGGCGAACGCCTGCCGCGGCTCGCCCGGAATGCAAAGCTGACGCGGCCGCGCCGCTGTGGCACCATCGCGGCGGTGACATTCGGGGGCGCCGACCAGGGCTACAGCGCGGCGATGGTGCCGCAGCTCAAGGCGTTCTTCCTGGAGCGCGGACTGCTGATCCGGCCGCTAGGCCCGGTCGTCTATCTGCTGCCGCCCTTCTGTGTTACCAAGGACGAATTGCACCGCGCCTATGACGCGATCGAAGAGGCCGCGGCGACCCTGACGAATTGAACGGAGGATCGATGACTCCAGCCACCACCGCTCTCGCCCGCGCCACCGTGCCCGGTGCGGAGATCCGCTCGGACTGGACGCGCAGCGAGATCCTCGACCTCTTTGCCCTGCCGTTCAACGAGTTGCTGCATCGGGCTCACACGACGCATCGGCGGTACTTCGACCCCAACCGCGTCCAGCTCAGCACGCTCCTCAACATCAAGACGGGCGGCTGCCAGGAGGACTGCAAATACTGTGCGCAGAGCGTGCACTATGACACCGGCCTCGGCGCCGGCCGCCTGCTGGACCGCGACGAGATCCGCGCCGCGGCGGAGCGCGCGAGGGCGGCAGGCGCCAGCCGCTTCTGCATGGGCGCGGCCTGGAGGGAGCTCAGGGATCGCGACCTGCCGCGCATCGCCGGTATCGTCGCCGACGTCAAGGGGCTCGGGCTGGAGACCTGCATGACGCTGGGCATGCTGACGCCGGCGCAGGCGGCGGAACTGAAGGCGGCCGGCCTCGACTACTACAACCACAACATCGACACGTCCGAGGAATTCTACGCCTCGATCATCACGACCCGCACCTACCAGGACCGCCTCGACACGATCGCGGCCGTGCGCAATGCCGACATCAAGGTGTGCAGCGGTGGCATCGTCGGCATGGGCGAGGCGCGCAGCGACCGCGCCGGCATGCTGCTGACGCTGGCGACGCTCGACCCCCACCCGGAGAGCGTGCCCATCAACCTGCTGGTGCCGATCGACGGAACACCGCTGGGCGACACGCCGCCGCTCGATCCCTTCGAGCTCGTGCGCACCATCGCCGTGGCCCGCATCCTGATGCCGCGCGCCTATGTGCGCCTCTCCGCCGGCCGGCGCGCCCTCAACGACGAGGCGCAGGCGCTCTGCTTCCATGCCGGCGCCAATTCGATCTTCTACGGCGACCGCCTGCTCACCACCGACAATCCCGATCACGCGAAGGACCTGGCCCTGTTCGGCCGCCTGGGACTCCAGGCCGACGCCTGAGCCATGATTGCGGACTCGACGCCGACGGAATGCTAGCCAGGGCAGTATTTATGTGATTCCCCCGCGAAAGCGGGGGTCCAGGGCCAATGACGTGCGCTGCCCCTGGACCCCCGCTTTCGCGGGGGAATCAATGATTGCTTGGCACAAGGGTTGCTCCAGAATCGCATCGTGAGTTCTGCCCCTGGGGCATGACTGCGGGCGTCCAGCGATCCCCTCGCCGGTGGCGCTACGCGCCGAAGCGCGGTTCCGGCACGCCGCGCACGCCGAGGCCGTAGATCGCGAACAGGCTGCCGCGCTGGACGCCGTCGCCGGGGAAGCGCGGCAGCGGTGGCTTGGCCATGGAGGTCACGTAGAGGACGTCGAGATTGGGCCCGCCGAACATGACGCTCGTGACCTTCTTGACGGGCATCTCGATCACGCGATCGACGGATCCGTCCGGCGCATAGCGGATGAGCTTGGCGTCATAGACCTGGGCGTTCCACAGGAAGCCTTCGGCGTCGACGGTCGAGCCGTCGGCGGCGCCGCCGCGGGAGGTATCGAGCTTCGTGAAGGTGCGCCGGTTGGAGACCTTGCCTGTCTTGATGTCGTAGTCGTAGGCCCAGATCTCCCCGGACCAGGAATCGGCGAAGTAGAAGACCTTGTCGTCCGGGCTCCAGCACGGGCCGTTGGACACGATGATGCCGGAGTCGAGCTTCGTCACCTTGAAATCGGGATCGAGGCGGTAGAGTGAGCCGTTGGGCCCGGCCTCCATCGTATCCATGGAGCCCGCGATGAAGCGGCCGCGGCGGTCGACCTTGCCGTCGTTGATGCGCGTGGTCGGCTTGTCCGGCTCGGGGTCGTGGATCAGGGTGCACTCGCCGGTCTTGAAGTCGAGGGCGTGGAATCCGCCCTGCAGCGAGCAGATGGCGCCGTTGCCGTCCTTGCGCAGCGCCATGGAGCCGATCTTCCCCGGCACGTCCCAGGCGCGGATCTCGCCGCCATCGGCCGTGCAGCGATAGACGACGCCGCCGAAGCTGTCGATGAAATAGAGCCGCTGCTGCTCGACGTCCCAGAGCGGGCCTTCGCCGAGAATGGGCTTCACGTCGACCAGCACTTCGATGCGCATGCGTTGGTTCCTCCCTGTGGTGTTGTGGAGCGGTGGGATCGGATGTCTCGCTCCTTCATGTGAGCAAATTCCATTGATTCCCCCGCGAAAGCGGGGGCCCAGGGGGCACCGCACGTCGCTTGCCCCTGGACCCCCGCTTTCGCGGGGGAATCAAGTCAGGGGAATTTCAGCATTGTCTATCCCTTGAACCTCGGTTCCGGCAGGCCCTTCACGCCCAGGCCATGGACCGCGAACACCATGCCGGCCTCGCGTTCGGGGTGATAGGCGCCGTTGAACGGCCGCGCCATCGACGTCACGAAGGCGATGTCGAGGTTGGGGCCGCCGAAGCTCAGGCTCGTGGTCGAATAGACCGGCAGGCCGACGATGCGGTCGATGACGCCCTCGGGATTGAAGCGGACGAGGCGACCGGCATAGACCTCGACGCTCCACACATAACCCTCGGCGTCGACGGTGGCGCCATCGGGGTAGCCCGTCAGCCGGCCGGCAAAGACCGCGAAGTTGCGGCGCGCGCGGACGTCGCCGCTCTCGGTGTCGTAGTCATAGGCGAAGATCGTCTTCTTGAAGCTGTCGGCGAAATAGAGGGTCTTGCCGTCGGGACTCCAGCACGGGCCGTTCGAGCAGATGATGCCGCGGTCGAGCGTGTGGACGAAGAGATCGGGATCGAGGCGGAAGAGCTTGCCGACCGGCTCGCTCTCCGCATAATCCATCGAGCCCGCGACGAAGCGCCCCTGGCGGTCGACCTTGCCGTCGTTGAGGCGCGGACGCAGCTCGCCCGGCTGCGTCTCGACGATGCGCTTCACCGCACCTGAGTCGAAATCGAGGAAATGGAAACCGCTGCGCAGCGCCAGGACGGCTCCGCCCTTCTCGCGCAGCGCCAGGGATCCGATCGGCTCCGGCAGCGGCCACGTCTTGCGGTCGCCGCCCTTGAGGTCGGCGCGATGCACCGCCGGCCCGTAGGAGTCGATCCAGTATAGCCGTTCGCTCTGCGGGTCCCACAGCGGGCCCTCGCCGAGCATCTCCTTCCGCTCCGAGAAGACTTCGATTCGCAGCGTCATAGGTCGCTCCCCGCTCAGAACGCCACTTTGTCGGCGCCCTTGAGCCCGAGGATCTGGCGCGCCTCGTCCGGCGTCGCAATCTCCAGGCCGAGGTTCTCGATGAGCGCCCGGGCGCGCGTCACCTGCTCGGCGTTGGACTTGGCCAGCTGGCCGGGGCCGATCCACAGCGAATCTTCGAGCCCGACCCGCACGTTGCCGCCCATAGCCGCCGCCATGACGGCGATCGGCAGCTGGTTGCGCCCGGCGCCCAGCACCGACCAATGGTACTGATCGCCGAAGAGGCGGTCCGCGGTGCGCTTCATGTGCGCCACGTCCTCGGGATGCGGGCCGATGCCGCCGAGGATGCCGAACACCGACTGGATGAAGAACGGCGGTTTCACCACGCCGCGGTCGGCGAAGTGGCGCAGCGTGTAGAGGTGGCCGATATCGTAGCACTCGATCTCGAAGCGGGTGCCGTTCTCGGCGCAGGTCGTCAGGATGTACTCGATGTCCGTAAAGCTGTTCTTGAAGATGCGCTCGCGTGAGCCTTCGAGATAGGGCCGCTCCCACTCGTGCTTGAACGACTTGAAGCGGTCGAGCATGGGATAGAGGCCGAAATTCATCGTGCCCATGTTGAGCGACGCGACCTCCGGCTTGAAGGTCGCCGCCGGTTTGACGCGCTCCTGGATCGTCATCGTCGCGGCGCCGCCCGTTGTGATGTTCACGACGCAGGGGCTGCGCTGCTTGATGATCTTGAGGAACGGCTCGAAGGCGGCGGGCGTCTGATCCGGACGGCCGTCGCGCGGATCGCGGGCGTGCAGATGCACGATGGCGGCGCCGGCCTCCGCTGCGCCGATCGCGGCGTCGGCGATTTCCTGCGCCGTGATCGGCAGGTGCGGCGACATCGTCGGCGTATGGATCGACCCCGTGACGGCGCAGGTGATGATGACCTTGCGTTTCGCGGCCATGATTTGGCTCCCTATTTTCCGATATCGCGATCGGCCCGCCGCTTGTGCGCGGCGAGCGCCATCAGGCGACGGTCGCGCCAGCGCTGGCGGTCCGGCAGTTTGCTGGCGCCGAGGCGCGCCCGGCGCTCGCGCTCGGCAACGGACAGCACGTCGCCGGCCCAATCGACCCGCCGCTGCATCGACGCGAACAGGCGGCGGTAGATCTCTTGATAGCGCACGACATAGTCGCGGATGCCGCCGGGCGCGTTGAGGTCGACGGTCTCGAAGGGCCCCATGAACGACCAGCGCAGCGCCAGGCCTTCGCGAATACCGACATCGACATCCTCGACGGAGGCGTAGCCGTCGGCGACGAGGCGGAACGCCTCTTCGAGGAGCGCGCCCTGCATCCGGTTCATGACGAACCCATCGAGCTCGCGCTTCATGACGATCGGCGCCTGCCCCGCCGCCGCCATCAGATCGCGCGTCTTCTCGACGACCGCCGCGTCCGTCCACGGCGCCGGAACGATCTCGGCCGCGGGGATGAGATAGGGCGGATTGATCGGATGCACGACGAGACAGCGCTGGCGCCCGGCCAGTGCCTCGGTGAAGAGCGAGGGCAGGATCGCGGAGGTGGAGCTCGCCAGCACCGCATCGGGCGCCGCGAGCCGGTCGAGCCGGCCGAAGACCTGCTTCTTGATCTCGAGATTCTCGGGCGTGCTCTCCTGTACATGGCTCGCGCCGTCGAGCGCTTCCTCGAGCGATGCCGCGATGCGGAGCCGCGCCGCCACGCTGCCGGGGGACTGGCCGTCGAGCAGGTCCTCGGCGGCCAGCATCGGCAGCATCTCCGCCGCAAACGCGACGGCCTTC
>JBKOWC010000181.1:0-6611 GCA_046724215.1 Pseudomonadota bacterium
GGTGCCCGGGGCGAAGGAGGTGGCGATCGAGTTCTCCTCGCTCTCCAAGACCTATTCCATGGCCGGCTGGCGCATCGGCTTCGCCGTCGGCAGCAAGCGGCTGATCGCGGCGCTGGCGCGCGTGAAGTCCTATCTCGACTATGGCGCCTTCACGCCGATCCAGGTGGCGGCGACGGCGGCACTCAACGGCCCGCAGGACTGCATCGCGGAGATGCGCCAGCGCTACAAGCGCCGGCGCGACGTGCTGATCGAGGGGCTGGCACAGGCCGGCTGGGCCGTCCCGTCGCCCAAGGCCTCGATGTTCGCCTGGGCGCCGATCCCCCAGCGGTTCGGCAACATGGGCAGCGTCGAGTTCGCCAAGCTCCTCCTCGCCGAGGCCAAGGTGGCGGTCGCGCCCGGCCTCGGCTTCGGCGAATACGGCGAAGGCTACGTCCGCATCGCCCTCGTCGAGAACCGCGAGCGCCTGCGCCAAGCCGTCCGCAACATCAAGCGCTTCCTGGCCAAGAGCGCCGCGGCGTGATCTCGCGGACTACGCTCGATCGCGCCAAATATCCGGGCCCCCGGCGCTGATGGGCGACGGCAAGGATCTCGATTCCGTCACGGGATGACCGATAGATGATCGTATAGGGGAATCGCCGCGCCGATATGCGGCGGAGATGTGGACCCAGAGGCGCGCCGGCATTGGGCCGATCCACAACGAACGCGGCCACTCGCTCGATCTCTGCGACGAATGCCGATCCAAGTCCCGCCAATCGCGATTCATAGAAGCGGGCCGCGTTCCGCATCTCGGCGCGCGCGTCCGGATGGAATCACGCCGCGGTCACTTCAGAGAGCGGCGGACCTCGGCGAACACCTCGGCGGCGGGAACGGTCTCGACCTCGCCGCGGTCGATTTGGGCGGCGCGCGCCTCGGCCTCCTGGCGCCACGCCTCGTCGATGTCGCCGGCGTCGACGGTTTCGAGCGATTCGATCATGGCGAGGCCAAGCGAGCGCGGTCTTCCGCTGGCAAGTCACGGGCGCGCCGTTCAAGATCGGCCAATGTGTCGACCATGGGATAAATATAGCAGGGGGTTATCGGCCGCAGCCAGCCGGTCCGGGAACGCTTCGACAAGAGCGGCCGCGCGCTGCGTCAGCACCATTCACATCTTCAAACGCGCCTTGGCCGGAGCCCTGCGACGTGATCTGCTTCGCCGCCTCGATGAATAAGCGGTGACGCATGCCTGATTCTCTGCCCTATGAACGTGGCCCGTACACGGTGCTCTCCTCCGAGCCGCGCTATCGCAACCGCTGGATCGCCCTGCGCGAGGATCGGGTCATCCGCCCCGGCGGCAGCGAGGGGCTGTTCGGCGTCGTCGAGATGGCGTCTGGCTCCTCCGTGCTCGCCATCGACGCCGACGACACGGTCTTCCTCGTACGCGAGTATAAATACGCCATCGGGCGCGACAGCCTCGAGGTCGTGAGCGGCGCCATGGACGAAGGCGAGACGCCGCTGGCGGCGGCGCAGCGCGAGCTGCGCGAGGAGACCGGCATCATCGCCGCCGACTGGCAGGAGATGGGCACCGTCGACCCGTTCACGACGGCCATCCACTGCCGCAACCACCTGTTCCTGGCACGGGGCCTCTCGCACACGGCCGCCAGCCCGGAGGACGGCGAGGCGCTGACGGTCGTGTCGGTCCCTTTCGCGACGGCGCTGCGCATGGTCCTCGAGGGCGAGATCAGCCATGCCGGCAGCAGCGTCCTGATCCTGCGGACGGCGCGCCTTCTCGGTCGATAGGGGGATTCTGGCGCTCGGAAGCGGGTCGGCGTGCGCGCGCGAGTCCCTTGAAAAATCAGGACGAATTTTCGATGCATGGGGTTGTTTTGCACCGCCGGGGTTTATTTTGCCGATTCTGCAGGTTTGCCGCCCGTCCGCCCGTCCCTATAATCCCGCGACCAGCAGGGTCCGCCTGCCATCCGCGATGGGACAGCCCATGAAGTTCGTTTGCCGCCTGCTCGGTCTTGTCCTCGCCTTGATGCCGCTCGCCGCTTCCGCGGATGGGGCGAAGGTCCTCAACGGCAAGCAGCTGCGCCAGCTGCTGTTCGGCAACACGCTCATCGGCCAGACCGAATGGGCGGATGCCGAATGGCACGCCTATGTCGACCTCGACGGCCGCGTCCGCATCAAGGGCTCGCGGCCCACCGGCGCCTACGAGTACTTCGGCCAGGTCACGATCGAGCGCGGCCGCTGGTGCGAGAAGTGGCAGATCAAAAACCACGACCAGAAGCAGTGCCGCCAGATCACGCGCGACGGCAATAGCTTCGCAGTGGTGCGCGACGACGGCCACGTCATCTCCACCTTCACCGTGCGGGCCGGCGACGTGAACGGTTATGGCGGCCCCAGCCTGGTCGCCGCCGTGCCGGCCCCACCGCCACCGTCGGCGGACGGTGCCGACGACACGACCGCCGACCAACCCGCCGACACGACCGCCGACCAACCTGCCGCCGCGGATCAATCGCCGCCGCCGGCCGATGCCGGGGCGGGCGCCGCGCCCGCCGATCAACCGGCCGCCAATGAACCGGCGCCGGCCAGCGAGCCGCCGCAGCCAGCTGCCGCCAGTCCGCCCACCGAGATAGCAACCACGCCGCCGGCCGTGCCCGCCGAGACGACGCCGGCCGGCGGCGCGCCGATCAGCCTCGGGCTGCCGCAGCACGACTCGGCCATCGCGCTGACCAACGATTCGGTCATCGGCTGGCACCGCCAGGGCGTCGACGATGCGACCATCGTGTCGCTCATCAAGCAGTCGAAGACCGCCTTCGATCTTTCCCCCAAGGCGCTCGAGGTCCTCGACAAGGCCGGCATCACCAAGACGGTGATCGGCGCGATGCTGGCCGCCGACCTGAAGCAATAGCTCAGCGCGGGGCGTCGAGCAGGCCGCGCAGCCGGTACAGCAGCTCGAGCGCTTCCTTCGGCGTCAGCTCGTCCGGCCTGACCTTGACGAGCGCGTCTTCGACCGCCGACGCTGGCTTCGCAGCAGTGCTCGCCTGGCGGACGGTCGCGGCAAAGAGCGGCAGGTCGTCGGCGAGCCGGGCGAGCACGCCCGCCTGTTCGCCCTGCTCGAGCGTCTGCAGCACCTCTTCGGCGCGCGCGATCACCGCCGGCGGCAGCCCGGCGAGCTTGCCGACATGGATGCCGTAGGAGCGGTCGGCCGCGCCGGGCGCCACCTCGTGCAGGAAGACCACGTCGTTCTGCCACTCCTTCACGCGCATGCAGTGCGGCGACAGCGCCGGCAGCTTCGACGCCAGCGTCGTCAGCTCGTGATAGTGCGTGGCGAAGAGGGCGCGGCAGCGATTGACCTCGTGCAGGTGCTCGAGCGTCGCCCAGGCGATGGAGAGTCCATCGAACGTCGCCGTGCCGCGGCCGATCTCGTCGAGGATGACGAGCGAGCGGTCCGTCGCCTGGTTCAGGATGGCGGCCGTCTCCACCATCTCGACCATGAAGGTGGAGCGGCCGCGCGCGAGGTCGTCGGCGGCGCCCACCCTGCTGAACAGCCGATCGACGACGCCGACATGCGCAGCCTCCGCCGGCACGAACGATCCCATCTGCGCCAGCAAGAGGATGAGCGCGTTCTGCCGCAGGAAGGTGGACTTGCCGGCCATGTTGGGGCCGGTCACCAGCCACAGGCGCTGCTGCTCGCTCAGATCGCAGTCGTTGGCGACGAAGCCGCCCTCCTGGCTGCGCGCCAGCGCCGCCTCCACCACGGGATGGCGGCCTTGCTTGATGTCGAAGGAGCGGCTGGCGTCGACCAGCGGCCGGCACCATCGCTCCGCAGCCGCGAGTTCCGCCAGCGCCGTCGCCACATCGAGGGCCGCCAGCGCCTGGGCGGCAAGCGCCAGCGGCTCCGCCCGCGCCCGCACCTCGCCGACCAGGTCGTCGAAGAGGGCCAGCTCGATGGCGAGCGCCTTGTCGGCGGCGCTGGCGATGCGCTGCTCGAGGTCGCCCAGCGCCGTGGTGGTGAAGCGCATGGCGCTCGCCATGGTCTGGCGATGGATGAAGTCGCTGTGCTTCAGCAGCTTGTCGGCATGGGTGCTCGTCGTCTCGACGTAATAGCCGAGCACGTTGTTGTGGCGGATCCGCAGCGACGCGATGCCGGTCTCGCCGCGATAGCGCGCCTCGAGCTCGACGATGAGCCGCCGGCTGGCATCGCGCAGGATGCGCAGCTCATCGAGTTCCGCCGAGTAGCCTCCGGCGATGAAGCCGCCGTCGCGCGTCAGCAGCGGCAGGTCGGCCGCGAGGGCGCGGCCCAGACGATCGACGAGTTCGCCGTGATGCCCGAGGTCGCGGCGCACGCCCGCGAGCCCGGCCGGGAGCGGCGCCAGCCCCGCCGGCTGCTCCAGGTTTTCCCGCAACTGGGCCGCTTCGGCCAGGGCGTCACGGATGGCGGCGAGGTCCCGGGGTCCGCCGCGGCCGAGCGTGAGCCGCGAGAGCGCGCGCTCCAGATCGGGGACGCGTCCCAGGCGCCCGCGCAGCGATTCGCGCAAGCGCTCGTCGGCGACGAAGACGGCGATCATGTCCTGTCGTCCGGCGATCGCCTCGGCGTCGGTCAGCGGCGCCCCCAGCCAGGCGGCGAGCAGGCGCGCGCCGGCGCCGCTGCGCGTGCGGTCGATGGTGGCGAGCAGCGTGCCCTGGCGGCCGCCGCCCAGACTGCGCGTGAGTTCGAGATTGCGGCGCGTCGCGGCGTCGATTTCCATCACCGCGCCTTCGGCGAGGCGGCGTGGAATGGTGAGCCGCGGCAGCCGGCCCTGCTGCGTCAACTCGACATAGTCGACGAGCGAGCCGGCGGCCGCGAGTTCGGCGCGCGAGAAACTGCCGAAGCCTTCGAGCGCCTTGACGCCATAGAGCGTTTCCAGGCGGCGGCGCCCGTTGTCGCTGTCGAAACGGGCGGAGGGCAGCGGCGAGAGCACCGCCTTCCACTCGCCGAACAGCTCGAACAAGGCGGCGTGCTGCAAGAGCCGGTCCGGCAGCAGCAACTCGCCGGGTTCGAGGCGCGCCAGCGCCGCGCCCAGCTCTGTCGGCGCCGCCGGCTGCACAAAGAAGTCGCCGGTCGAGACGTCGAGCCAGGCCAGTCCCAGCTGGCCGCCGGCGTCGGCCAACGCCGCCAGGTAGTTGTGTGCGCGGGCGTCGAGCAGGGCGTCCTCGGTGATCGTGCCGGGCGTCACGATGCGAGTCACCTCGCGCCGGACCACCGCCTTGGGGCCGCGCTTCTTCGCCTCCTCGGGATTCTCCATCTGCTCGCAGATGGCGACCTTGCAGCCTCGGCGGATCGCCTTCGCGAGGTAGCCGTCGAGCGCGTGGGCCGGCACGCCGCACATGGGTATGTCCTGGCCGCCATGCTGGCCGCGCTTGGTGAGCGCGATATCGAGCAGCGGCGCCGCCTTCAGCGCGTCGTCGAAGAACAGCTCGTAGAAGTCACCCATCCGGTAGAACAGCAGGCAATCCGGATGGGCGCGCTTGGCCGCGAAATATTGCAGCATTGCCGGCGTGGCGATGCCTGCGGCATCGGTTGCGGTCTCGGACCGTTGGGGCTGGGCAGCGTCGGACACAGGCGATGGAAACGCGAGCGTTGGGGTTCGGCCGACCATAGCATGACTGCTCCGTCGATCCAGGCTTCGCAGGCGCAGCATGCGGGCGGCGCCTTTTCTTCGACGCCGAAAAATGCAACGCTGCAGAGGAGAACGCCGAGGAGCACGAATGGTCGACTTCAGGCCGGATTCCAAGAAGCTCGATGAGGATTCCCTGCTGTTCCACGCGAGCGGGCGGCCGGGCAAGCTGGAGATCCGCGCCACCAAGCCGCTGACCACGCAGCGCGACCTGTCGCTCGCCTATTCGCCGGGCGTCGCGGCGCCCTGCCTGGAGATCGCCAGGGATCCGTCGCTCATCTACGACTACACGGCCAAGGGCAACCTGGTGGCGATCATCTCCAACGGGACGGCCGTGCTGGGCCTCGGCGATCTCGGCGCGCTTGCCTCCAAGCCGGTGATGGAAGGCAAGGCGGTGCTCTTCAAGCGCTTCGCCGACATCGACGGCATCGACATCGAGGTCAACACCCGGGACGTCGACGAGTTCGTCAACTGCGTACGCTTCCTCGGCCCCAGCTTCGGCGGGATCAACCTCGAGGACATCAAGGCGCCCGAGTGCTTCATCATCGAGCAGCGCCTGCGCGAACTGCTGGACATTCCCGTGTTCCACGACGACCAGCACGGCACGGCCATCATCGCGCTCGCCGGTCTGCTCAACGCGCTCGATCTCACGGGCCGCAAGCTCAAGGACACGCGCATCGTCGTGAACGGCGCCGGCGCCGCCTCGATCGCCTGCATCGAGCTGATCAAGACCATGGGCCTGCCCTACGACCACGCCATCCTCTGCGACACCCAGGGCGTCATCTATCAGGGCCGCGAGAAGGGCATGAACCAGTGGAAGTCGGGGCATGCCGCCAACACAACGGCGCGCACGCTGGCCGAGGCCATCAAGGGCGCCGACGTGTTCCTCGGGCTCTCTGCCAAGGGCGCCATGACCGCCGACATGGTGAAGAGCATGGCGACCAAGCCGATCATCTTCGCCATGGCCAACCCCGA
>JBKOWC010000167.1:0-3013 GCA_046724215.1 Pseudomonadota bacterium
TGGATCTTCTTCATGCGGCAGATGCAGTCCGGCGGCGGCAAGGCCATGGGCTTCGGCAAGTCGCGCGCGCGCCTCCTGACCGAGAAGACGGGTCGCGTGACGTTCGAAGACGTCGCCGGCATCGACGAGGCCAAGCAGGAATTGCAGGAGATCGTCGAGTTCCTGAAGGACCCGCAGAAATTCCAGCGCCTCGGCGGCAAGATCCCGAAGGGCTGCCTCCTCGTCGGCCCGCCCGGCACCGGCAAGACGCTGCTGGCGCGCGCCATCGCCGGCGAGGCCAACGTGCCGTTCTTCACCATCTCGGGCTCCGACTTCGTCGAGATGTTCGTCGGTGTCGGCGCATCCCGTGTGCGCGACATGTTCGAGCAGGGCAAGAAGAACGCGCCCTGCATCATCTTCATCGATGAAATCGACGCCGTCGGCCGCCATCGCGGCGCCGGCCTCGGCGGCGGCAACGACGAGCGCGAGCAGACCCTCAACCAGCTGCTGGTCGAGATGGACGGCTTCGAGGCCAACGAGGGCGTCATCCTCATCGCCGCCACCAACCGGCCGGACGTGCTCGACCCGGCGCTGCTGCGGCCCGGTCGCTTCGACCGCCAGGTCGTGGTGCCCAATCCGGACATCAACGGCCGCGAGCAGATCCTCAAGGTGCATATGCGCAAGGTGCCGCTGGCGCCGGACGTGGAGCCGCGCGTGATCGCCCGCGGTACGCCCGGCTTCTCGGGCGCCGATTTGGCCAACCTCGTGAACGAGGCGGCCCTCCTTGCCGCCCGCGCCGGCCGGCGCGTCGTCACCATGGTCGAGTTCGAGTCCGCCAAGGACAAGGTGATGATGGGCGCCGAGCGCCGCTCCATGGTCATGACCGAGGAGGAGCGGCTGTCGACCGCCTATCACGAAGCCGGCCATGCCATCGTCAACCTGGAGGTGCCGGAGTTCGATCCGCTGCATAAGGTGACGATCATCCCGCGCGGCCGCGCGCTCGGCGTCACCATGCATCTGCCGGAGCGCGACCGCCTCAGCATCTCCAAGGTCTGGTTCGAATCCAACATCGCCGTCTGCTTTGGCGGCCGCATCGCCGAGCAGCTGATCTATGGCGACCGTCATCTCAACACCGGCGCTTCCAGCGACATCCGCCAAGCCACGGCTCTGGCGCGCCGCATGGTGACCGAATACGGGATGAGCGAGAAGCTCGGGCCCCTGCGCTACAGCGAGAACGAGGAGGAGGTCTTCCTGGGCCATTCCGTTACGCAACGGAAGAACATCTCCGACGAGACGGCGCGGCTGATCGATCAGGAGATCCGCCGGCTCGTCGACGAGGGCGAGAAGAAGGCGCGTGAGATCCTGTCGGGCAACATCGACAACCTGCACACCGTCGCCAAGGCGCTCGTCGAATACGAGACGCTGTCGGGCGAGGAGGTGAAGGCGCTCATGCGCGGCGAGGCCCTGCGTCGGCCCGACGATACGGCGACGCCGCCGCGCAGCCGCTCCTCGGTGCCGACGAGCGGCAGCCCGGTCCGTGAGACGAGCAAGGGACCGCCGCCGGGCTTCGAACCCGAGCCGCAGCCAGGCTCCTGAACAAGAAAGGGCGGGTCCCCGGGACCCGCCCTTTTTGCTGCGGCCCGAGTCTGCAAAACAACCCCATGCATTGAAAAATCGTCCTTGTTTTTCAAGGCGCTGACTTTTCCGCTTCGGCACGGTTTCGGAGCCTGCTGGCTCGCCTCGGCGGCCGATCTGTGCTTATCTCGGCGCGGTTTTCGACGGCCCGCCGCATGTCCGCATCGTCCGCCCTCTATCTCAAGCCCACGGGCCTGCTGACCGCCGCGGCCTGCGCCTGCGCGCAGGGAATCGCGGTGCCGCTCGCCGGCGGCCCGGTCGCCTTCACGGCGGCCGAGGTGATCCGGCGCAACGGCACCGGGCGCGAGGTCGGCGTGCGCGGGCTTGCCGAGCTGCGCGCCGACGCGGCGCTCCGGGAATCGCTCGCCGCCCTCTCGGCACCGCGCCCGCCCTTCGCCGGCCTGGCGCTCGACCGGCCGCGCATCATGGGCGTCATCAACGTCACGCCCGACAGCTTCTCCGACGGCGGCCGCTACGGCTCGCGGGACGCCGCCATTGCCCATGGCCGCGCGCTGATGGCGGCCGGCGCCGACATCCTCGATATCGGCGGCGAGTCGACGCGGCCGGGCGCGGCGCCGGTATCGGTCGCCGAGGAGACCGACCGCGTGCTGCCGGTCATCGAGACGCTGGCGGCGGACGGCGCTCTCGTCTCGATCGACACGCGCCGGGCCGCGGTCATGCAGGCGGCGCTCGCGGCGGGCGCCCGCATCGTCAACGACGTGACGGCGCTGGCCGGCGATCCCGACAGCCTCGGCGTCGTGGCGCGGGGCGGCCCCGCGGTCGTGCTGATGCACATGCAGGGCGAGCCACGCACCATGCAGCAGGATCCCAGCTACCGCGACGCGCCGCTCGACATCTACGACTTCTTCGCCGCGCGGCTGGCGGCGTGTGCTTCGGCCGGCATCGACCGCGCGCGCGTTGCGCTCGATCCCGGCATCGGCTTCGGCAAGCGCGACCCGCACAACCTCGCCGTGCTCGCCGATCTGGCGCTCTATCACGGCCTCGGCTGCGCCCTCCTGCTGGGCGTCTCGCGCAAGAGCTTCATCGGCCGGCTCAGCCGCGGCGAGGACGCCGGCAACCGCCTCGCCGGCTCGCTGGCGGCGGCCCTCGCCGGGGTCGAGCGCGGCGTGCAGATCGTCCGCGTGCACGACGTGGCGGAGACGGCCCAGGCGCTCGCCATCTGGCGCGCCGTCGCCGGCGCCGGTTCCGCCTGACGGCGGCGCCAAAAGGTCGGCGACGGACGCGAGTCCGCCTCCGGTCAGGGCAGCGCGTTCATGGGCATGTCCATCATGTTGGCATGCAGATTGGCAATGATCCAGATCGAGCCGCCGATGACGAGAAAGACGACGAGCACGCCGAAGGCGAGGGCAAGGACGTTGTTCGTGCTTTCGGGTCCGCT
>JBKOWC010000235.1:0-9716 GCA_046724215.1 Pseudomonadota bacterium
GGCCTTTGGCTTACGAACGGTTGACCTTGCTGTCATCGACGAATAGCAGCCCTCTGCTCAGGGACCTATCGATATCTATCCCGTTCGGGACTCGCGTTCTGCTCACAGGATCGAATCAGGGAGCGGGGGTAGCGTTGTTCAGGGCGACAGCCGGCGTCTCGACCGCCGGTACAGGACGCATCGTTCGCCCTGGAGCCGACGGCATACATTTCTTGGCTCAGCGACCTTACTTGCCGCCAGGCACCCTGCGGCAGATTCTCGTACCTGCCGCCCGCGAAGGCGAAATTTCAGATGACCGTATCTTGGAGCTCCTTCGTGAGCTGAATCTTGAGCGGACCTTGACGCTCGCGGGCGGCCTGGACACCGAGCATGACTGGGACACGCTGCTTTCGCTGCAGGAGCAGCAACTGTTGGCGATTGTCCATATTCTTCTTGCAGCGCCTAGGTTCGCGTTTCTGGATCGGGTGGATACGGCATTGGATGACGGCGAAGTTCAGAAGGTCTTGCGGATCCTTTCCCAGAGTTCGATCACTTACGTGAACAGCGGGAAAGCCGATGACTCACGTGATCTTTACGATGCGGTTTTGAATTGCGCGGAGGACGGAGGCTGGACGTGGGCAGCGAACCGGGCCTGATGAGGTGGACAGCAGTGCGACATTGCTGCGGGAACGGCCAGTCACGACAGCTTGTGGCACGACTCGACCTTGAGGCAACCAACGCCGCGACCGCGGCTCGTTGATCGCGAGCTGCCATTCGATCGATGATTGACGGGGCCATGAAGAATCTTGCTGATGGCTGGCAGGAACAATTACCGGTGCTTGCCGTCGGGCTCTTGCGACTCTGAACCGCCGAGCTAAGGGCTTATGACCGCCAACATCAGATGCATATAGGGCTTTAGAAGAAGCGACGGCGCCTATGCGGCGCCGTTATCGCTGAAGCGCCACACGGGGATGCCGAGCTTCCTGGCCTTGTCGGCGAGGTTGGCGGAAATGCCGGAGCCGGGAAAGGCGATGACGCCGACCGGCAGCGCATCGAGCATCTGGTCGTTGCGCTTGAAGGGCGCGGCGTTGCGATGCTTGGCCCAGTCCGGCTTGAAGACGATCTGCGCGACCTTGCGGCTGTCGGCCCAGCAGGCGGCGATGCGCTCGGCGCCGCGCGGGCTGCCGCCGTGCAGCAGCACCATGTCGGGATGCTTGGCGCGCACCTTGTCGAGCGCCGCCCAGATGCGCTGATGGTCGCTGCAGTCGGGGCCGCCGGTGAAGGCGATGCGGGTGCCGACGGGGATCAGCACCTCGCGCTCGGCGCGGCGGCGCGCGGCGAGAAAATCCCTGCTATCGATCAGCGCGGCGGTGAGCGAGCGGTGGCTGACGACGGAGCCCACGCGCGGGCGCCAGGCCGAGCCGGTCGTGGTCTCGAAGAGCCGGGCGGCATGCTCGCGGAAGAACTCGAAGGCGTTGCGCCGCTCGATGAGGGCGAGGCCCTGGTCGATCAAGCGCTCGAGTTCGACCGACCTCACCTCGGAGCCGTTCTGCTCGGCCTGCGACCGGCGCTGGGCCCGCTCGTTATCGTCGAGCGCACGCTCGATGCGATCAATCTTGCGGTGGAACAGGTTGACGAGCGACCAGAGGAGATCCGCCAGATCGTCCTCGAGGCGCGTGTCGGCAAGCATGGCGGCAACGGCGTCGAAGGCGGCGGCGAGCTGAGCCTGCGCAGTCTCCGCCTCGGGCAGCGGGCGCGGGTCGGGCTCGTCCTGGCCGGGGCGGTAGCCGTAGAGGGCGAGTTCGTCGAGGAGATGCGCCGTGGGCGACTCGGCGTGATGCTCGTCGCCGCTGTCGGTGTCGAGGCCGGGAAAGAGGGTGTCGAGCGTCATGGCTGGTCCTTTCTGCCGGGGAGCCGCGCCCATCGCGGCCGTCACGGGCGATCCCAGGTCGGAGGCGGAGACGGCCGGCACCCGTCAGGCCGGAGTGCCAGCGGAGGATGGCCGCCGGGCGGCTATTTTGTCTGGCGATGCAAAGCTGGGCGCAGCCCAGCGGCGGAAAATAGCCGCCCGGCGCCATTGCCGGCTGGCTCAGGGCAAAGCCCGGCGCCTCCGGCAGATCGCCCGCTCGGGACGGCCGCCGGCGCGGCGCTCTGGCGGCAGAAGAGGCCGGCCTGCGACCCGTCCCCGTTCCGGCCCGACGCTGGCGGCGGCGAGGGTCACCCGGCGCATTGCGCGTCGACCGCGAGATCGCGGGGCACGAAGCGTACGCGGTCGGCGGCAACGAGCTGCGGCACGAGATGGCGGAGCATCCTGGCGGGCCCAAGCTGCCGCAGATCAACGTTGAAGTCGGCGAGGACCGGCACGAGGTCGCGGACCTCGAGACCGGTTTCGGCGCCGCGCGCGTGCAGCCGTTCCGCCGCACGGCGGCCGGCCGCATCGTTGTCGCGCGCGACATAGAGGCGGCACAGCGCCGGTGCCAGGTCGAGGGCGGCGAGGTGGTTGGCCGAGAGCCCGGCGACCATGGGCAGGGCCGGCAGCACGGATTTGAGGGCGAGCATGGTCTCGATGCCCTCGCCCACGGCCAGAACATCCCGCGCCGCCCCGAAGCGCACGCCGCCGCCGAGGACATGCCCGAGTGCGCGGCGCGGATCGACAAGCGGCGCCTTGGTCAGCCGGACGGGATCGAGCCAGGTCCGCTGGACCGCGGTGATGAGGCCGCGGAGATCGGTGACCGCCGCGAGCAGTGCCGGCCAGATCTCGCGCGGAGCGCCCTCATGGGCGCGGTAATAGGCCAACGGGTGAAAGCGCAGGCTCGGCCAATCGAGCCCGGCGGTGATGCCGCGGCCGCGGAGATAGGCTTCGGCTGGCGTGCCGCGGATCGGGCGTCCGGCGCGGAACAGACGCCGAGCCGCCTCGGGCGATCCGCTCGGCGCGGGCAGCTCACGGACGGGCGGCTTCGGGCGCGGCAACATGAGGAAGGCCCGCGCCTCGTCGAGGATGTCGCCGAGCCGGTCGAGACCGCGGCTGAGGCCGATGAGATCGAGGAGGTCGCCATGCTCGCCGGTCGCGGCATCGGTCCAATGCCCGGCGGCGCCGGGACCGGATTCCGGTCCGCTGAGCCGGACGAACATCGATCGGCCGGGCGTATTGCGAACGTCGCCGATCGTCCAGTAGCGGCCCTGGCGACGGCCGTTGGAGAGGTAGTGACGGCACACGGCCTCGGCATCACGCGCGAGGCGGCGCGCCAGCTCGGCGGCGAGGCCGGACATGCGGCCTCCGCTCAAACCGAAGTCCGGTCGGCGATGCGCGCGAGGGGGTGGCGCTGCAGCAGAGCGCCAAGAATCGCCGGCCCATTGGCGGTGATGGGCACGAAGAGGCGCAACCTCCACGAGATGATCTCGGAGACGAGCCTCATCGCCTTCAGGCGATCGACCATGCCATCCGTGAATCCCGATAGCTCGATGCGGAACTCGCCCATCATCTTGACGCGGCGGAGCTGGAGCCCGTCGGCGAGCTCGAGGACGGTCCGTCCGTCGAGCAAAGCGGTCCAGGCGTCGCTCGGCGAAAGCGTTGGGGCCTCCACCTCGACGACCTGCGCCACCCAGGCGGGGGAGACGAGCCGGCCGATGACGCGCTCGCCGTCGTCGGTCTGGAGGCGATAGACGCGGCACCCCTCCTCCGGCAGACGCCGCCAGATCGGCAGCAAGAGCCCGGTGACGATATGGAAGGTGCTGGTCGAGAATTCGGGGACGTGGGCAATCTCTTCCTGCCAGGCGGTGGCGAAGGCGTCGCGCGCGGCGTCCTGCCAATGCGTCTGCGCCAGCGCCTTGAGCGACAGCGCGGTGCGCTCCATCGGCCGCAGCAGGCGCACGCGGCGCTCGATCTCCCCGTCATCGAGCATCAGGCTCGGCGCCGGCACTTGCACGGCGGCGCGCCCGGACTGGGCATTGATCAGAAGCTTGGTGCGCGGATCGCTCGTCCGTTCGAGGGCCTCATCAAGGGTCAGCGGCTTGTTGCGATCGCGGCGCGCGATGGTGAATACCTGCGTCTCGGCACCGGTATCCGGATGGATGTAGATTGTCCCGCGATCCATGATCCTCAGGCTCTCGGCCGTCAGCGTCTCGACGCCGACATCATAGCTGCCGGCGGCGATGGCCCCTTCGATCTTCGCGGTCAGCAGAGCGTCGAACGCGGCAAAGAGCGTGTTCTGAAGATCGATGGTGAGCGCCAGCAGACGGTTGAGGAACGTGGTGATCGGCGGCAGGTCCTCGCGCAAACTGCCGTCGTTGTCGGTGAGCCGAAGGCCGGTTGCGTTCTCGAACGTCTGCAGCGAGCAGCTCTCGATCTTGCCGGCATAGAGCAGCATGTAGAGCTGGCGCAGCGCGGCGCGGGCGTAGACCGATTCGAGGTTGTCGTCGGGACGGAACAGGCCCTGGCCGCCGGTCTGGCGTTGACCCCGCGTGATGGCGCCCAAGGTGTCGAGCCGGCGCGCGATGGTCGAGAGGAAGCGCTTCTCCGCCTTCACGTCGGTCGCAATCGGCCGGAACAGCGGCGGCTGCGCCTGGTTCGTCCGATTGCTGCGCCCGAGCCCCTGGATGGCGGCATCTGCTTTCCAGCCAGGCTCAAGCAGATAATGGACGCGCAAGCGGCGATTCCTGGCCGCAAGATCGGCGTGATAGGAGCGGCCCGTGCCGCCCGCGTCGGAGAAGACGAGAATGCGCTTCTCGTCGTCCATGAAGGCCTGGGCCTCAGCGAGATTGGCCGAGCCGGGGCGGGTCTCGACGATGAAGCGGTCGCTCCCATCGGATACGCGCTTGCGCACGATGCGGCGCGCCCGCCCGGTGATTTCGGCGACCTCTTCGATGCCGAAGCGCTGGACGATCTGGTCGAGCGCGCCCGGCACGGGTAGCAGCGCAGCCAGGCGCTCGATCATGCGGTCGCGCCGTTCCACGGCCTCGCGGCATTGGACGGGCTGGCCGTCGCGATAGACCGGGCGCGACGAGAGATTGCCCTCGCTGTCGGTGAAGGGCTGAAAGAGCTGCGTCGGGAACGAGTGTGCGAGATAGTCGAGCACGTATTCGCGCGGGGTAATGTCGACGGAGACATCGCTCCATTCCTCGGTCGGGATCTCGGCGAGACGCCGCTCCATCAGCGCCTCGCCCGTCGAGACGATCTGCACCACGGCGGCATGGCCCGCGGCGAGGTCGCGCTCGATCGAGGCGATCAAAGTCGGCGTCTTCATCGCGGTGATGAGGTGATTGAAGAAGCGCTGCTTGGCGCTCTCGAAGGCCGAGCGCGCGGCGGATTTGGCCTGGGCGTTCAGCGTGCCGGTCTCGCCGGTGACGTTGGCGGCCTTCATCGCCGCATCGAGATTGTTGTGGATGACCTGGAACGCGCCGGCATAGGCATCGTAGATGCGCACCTGCGCAGGCGTGAGGGCGTGCTCGACCAGCTCGTATTCGATACCCTCATAGGAGAGCGAGCGTGCCGCGTAGAGGCCGAGGGCCTTGAGGTCGCGGGCGAGCACCTCCATGGCGGCGACGCCGCCCGCCTCGATCGCCTGGACAAACTCGGCGCGGGTCGCGAAAGGAAAGTCGGCGCCGCCCCAGAGCCCGAGACGCTGCGCATAGGCGAGGTTGTGCACGGTGGTGGCGCCGGTCGCCGAGACATAGACGACACGGGCGTCCGGCAGCGCATGCTGCAGGCGCAACCCGGCGCGGCCCTGCTGCGATGGCGCCTTGTCGCCGCGCTCCGACGTCTCGCCGGCGGCATTCGCCATGGCATGAGATTCGTCGAACACGATGACGCCGTCGAATTCGCGGCCAAGCCAATCGATGATCTGCTGCACGCGCGATGCCTTGTCCTCGCGCCCGTCGGCCCGCAGCGTGGCGTAGGTCACGAAGAGGATGCCTTCGGCGAGGCGGATCGGCGTTCCCTGCCGGAACCGACTAAGCGGCGTGATCAGCAGCCGCTCCTGCTCCAGCGCCGACCAGTCGCGCTGGGCGTCCGCGATCAGCTTGTCGGACTTCGAGATCCAGACGGCGCGGCGCCGGCCCTTGAGCCAATTGTCGAGAATGATGCCGGCGACCTGCCGGCCCTTGCCGGCGCCGGTACCGTCGCCGAGGAACCAGCCGCGGCGGAAGCGGACGGCCTTCTCGGCATTCCCGGCTTTCGCCGGGACAGGCTCTGGCGCGGCAGAAACGAGATCGAAGGTCTCATCGACGGTCCAGGCGCCGGCGAGATAGCCCGAATGGGCTTCGCCCGCATAGATGACGCTCTCGAGCTGCGCGTCGGAGAGGAGCCCCTTGTCGAGAACGGCCGGAGGGAGATGCGGGCGATAGCGCGGCTTTGGCGGGGCGACTGAGGCCATCGCCGCCGACTGCACCAGGCGTGTCGGATGCGGTGGCGTGCCCGGAATGCGAAGGGACTGGAGGCTATACCCCTCGTAGAGTGCGTCGGTGATATGGCCAGCCTCGGCCGGTTTCCAGTCGCACGGTTCGTAAGCGACCTCGACCGCCTCGGACCGGACCGGTGCCAAGGCCGGCTGCCGATGCGGTGCAACGGCCGGAATGGACGGCGCATCGCGGTCGATGCGCACAGCTGGCCGGAGCGGGAGCGAGCCAACCGGGCTCGCCACGGGGAGGCGCGGCGGGACCAGGCGCGCGACCCAATCGAGCAGGATGGAGGGTTCGTCAGCCATCCCCGGCGATGGCGGGAAACGCGCCGGATCCTCGGCCGGCACGCGGTCGATGACGGTGAGGCGCGTATCGATGGCGGTGCCGTGTCGCGCATAGACGCGGCCGTCGATCGCGGCTGAGAAGACGATGCGGCCGCGCTCCTGAAGGCGCACGAAGGCCTCATGCCAGCTTGGATTCTCGGGCGAGAGGCTGGCGCCGGTGATGGCGACAAGACGCCCACCCTCGGCAAGGCGCGCCAGCGCCGAGGTGACGTGGCGCAGGCCGGCGTCGGTGACGCGGCCCTCGACATGGGCCGCCGCCGAGAACGGCGGGTTCATCAGCACGACGGTCGGGCGGACCGCGGCATCGAGATGATCGTGGATATGGGCCGCGTCATGGCGCGTGACGGGTACAGGCCGGAACAGCGCGGCGAGCAATGCCGCCCGCGCCTCGGCGAGCTCGTTGAGTAGGAGCCGTGCGCCGGCGAGCTCCGCGAAGACGGCGAGAAGCCCGGTGCCGGCGGAGGGTTCGAGCACGAGATCGGCCGGCGTGATCGCCGCAGCGGTCGCGGCGACAAAGCCGAGCGGGATCGGCGTCGAGAACTGCTGCAGCGCCTGCGACTCTTCGGACCGGCGCGTCTGTGTCGGCACGAGCGCCGCGAGCTTCGCCAGCATCGCGAGGAAGGCGGCCGGCGAGCCTGCGCGCGACCGCATCGCCGCCCCGAATTTCCGCAGAAACAGAAGCTGGGCGGCTTCGCCGGCGTCGTAGGCACCCTTCCAGCCCCAGGCGCCGGCGGCGTCAGAGCCGCCGAACGCCCTTTCCATGGCCGCGCGCAAGGCGCGCGCGTCGAGCGGCTGGCCTCTGCCCAGTGTCTGCGCCAGCGTGGCGGCAGCTTGGAGCAAAGAAGATGCGATTTCAGCGCGGGGTGATGAAGAGAACATCGGGAGCGTGGCCGCGGGCTGTGCCGCGGCGGGAGCGACGAGCTTCATGAGGAGACCTCCGAGAGCGGGGTAAGCCGCCCGCCGCCGTCAGGGCGGCCCGCGACAAGAGACCCGGCGCGCTCTCGTCACTCTCCGGGTCTCACCTCACTCCCGGCCCCCTCTTCCTCTCCGGTCCGGCCAGAGCAAAGGCACGGCCCGAGAGTCCAGATCTCGTCTGCCTCGAAGGTCAGGCGCCATGACCTGCAAGATCGGAGGGCGGAGCGGCCGCGGCCGCGGCCGCTCCGCCAGGTTCGAGGTCAGTCGGCGGTGGTGCTGTGGGTGCCATCTGTTGCCGCCGCTGCGGCGTCAGCATCCGCGGCGAGGAAGGCCGGCAAGCCGGCGGTGGGCTCCGCAACGGCTGTGTCGGCCGGTTGCCTGCGCAGCGGCTCGGGCAACCAGCCGGTGCCGGCGAGGAGCCGTTCGGCCTCCTTAGCCATATCCGGCTTCTTGAGGTGATCGATGAGCTGGGCGGTGGCTTCGTCCTTCGCCTCGCGCACCGCCTCGAGGATGCGGGCCTTGGTGACCCGGCCGAGATAATTGTCGACGGTCGGCGTCCAGCCCGCTGCGGCCATGTCGAGGCCGACCGCCTGCGCGAGCCGGTCGCCATGGGCGATGGCCTCAGGCCGGCGATGCCACGGCTCGTTCACGACATTGACGGTGAGCGCCGCGCAATGAGCGAACAGCATGTCGCGGCTGTCTCTGTCGAAGGCCATCAGTGCATCCCAGAGTCCTGTGGGGTCTTCGGGGAGCTGCTGTGCCCAACCCTGGTGCCGCGCCTCGACCGCCTTGGCCGAGGCGGTGTCGTTGAGGCCCGGCGCCTGCGCACTGAAGCCGGCGCTCTTGGCGGTGATCTCGAGGCAGGTGTTCGAGGCATAGCGATAGAAGGTGCCGAGGCAGAGCGCGTGGAGCACCGCAACGAAGGCCGTGGCCGGATCGTTGGCGAGCGCGTCGCGGAGTGCGAGCGTCCGGTGGGCCGTCAGTTCGGTGACAAGGCGATCCGCCAGCGGCTTGACGCCGTCGTCTTCGTCCGGCGCTTCGGCTTCAGGCATCGACCCGTTGCCGCCGATCGTGATGACCGTGGGGGCACTCTCGGGGTCGCCGCCATTAGGTGTTGCGCCATCGATCCCGCCTTCGGTTTCGACTGGCGCCTCATCTTCGGGACGGACATAGCCGCGCTCGACCCGGAGCGAGCCATCGGCGTCGATGCTGACGAAGACACCGGCGCGGACGATCTCGGCGGGGTCATAGACGACGGGCCGGTTCTCGAACGCCTCCAGCGCGGCCTCCATCTCGCCGAGACGCCGGTCGACCTCATCCGGGAGCTCGTCGGCCTTGGCGTATTCCGCTTCGAGCTTCTCGTACTCGGCGCGTAGCGCCTCATGCCTTGCCTGCTCCTCCTCTGAGAGGGCGGCCGTCTCGCCGGCGAGCCGGCGCAGACCGGCCGTATGCCCGTAGGAGAACTCGATGGCGACCTCGATCCATTTCCAGCCCTCGGCACGGATCGGTTCGGCGGCGGCGGTCAGCTTTTCGACCGCCAAACGGTGGAGCAGCGCCGCGTCCTGCAGCCAGCCGCCATGATCCGGCTCGAAGAGGTCGCGCAGAACAGTGCCGCCCGCCGCCTCATAGGCGTCGACGCCCACGAACTGCGCGCGCTTGTCGGAGGCGCGGACGGTGCCTTCGGTGAGCTGGCGGCGAATATAATAGGGCTCCTTGTTGTAGGAGTGGGCGAGCGCGTCCCACACCTGCTCCTGGCGTGCATGGTCGGTGGTGACCGTGAAGGCCATGAGCTGCTCGAGGGTCATCGCGTCCTCGGCATAGAGATCGAGGAGCTTGGGCGACACGGCGGCGAGCCTGAGACGCTGCTTCACCACGCTGGGTGCGACGAAGAAGCGGGCCGCGATCTCCTGCTCGCCGAGGCCCGCCTCGCGCAAGCTCTGGAAGGCACGGAACTGGTCGAGCGGGTGCAGCGCCACGCGCTGGACGTTCTCGGCCAGGCTGTCTTCCTCGGCGAGTCCGCCCTCGCGCACGACGCAGGGCACGGATTGGGTTTTCGCCATCCGCTTCTGCTTCACCAGCAGC